>DATHGS010000264.1:0-2758 GCA_035490155.1 Candidatus Methylomirabilota bacterium
CCGTGTCATCGGGTCATTGCCGGCGACGGAACGCTTGGCGGGTACGGCGGCGACTGGTACGGGTCACGCGAGCGGCTCCTCGAGTTGAAGCAGGAGCTCCTGGCCATGGAAGGCGTCGACATCCCCAGGCGCCGCGACTGACCGGGGCCGAACTACGGTTACGACCGGGGGATGGGGCGCATCGGGTAGAGGCCCACAACTATGGGTGATCGAGGGTCCATCGACAGCTCGTAACCCACTTCGCCGCCGCGCAGCAGCTCGCCGAGGAGATCCCCTTCTCGGGCGGGCAACCCGACGAAGACGCGACCGTCGGCCAGGTCGACCGCCGTGACGTCGTCGTCCTCCCCGTTGATCGCGAAACGACGGCGGAGCTCGTGCATCGGCACGTAGGGTCGGCTCTTGATGAAGCGCCTGAGCTGTGGGGCGGTGCACGTTGCGCCGTTCGAGGGTCCGTGGACACCATCCGACTGCAACCCCGGACGGTTCAACTGGACACCCGGATCGGTTGCCGGCACGCCCCCAGGCGGTTGGGCGAACGGTATCGCGGCCGACGGCGCCTCGGGGGCTGGCGGCGGCATGTCTGACGACGGCCCCAGGGTCTCCGTCGGGAGCGAAGCCGGCGACGCCTGGGACGAGGAGAACGGGACGCGTGGCTGGCCGGCGATCGGGCCCAGCGCCTCCCCACCTGGTGGGTCGACCCGGGCGGGCTCGATCGCCTCCGGTCGGTACCGTTGGCTGTCGGGCGACGGCGCGGCGAGAGGCGCGGCCGATGGGCGGCCGTGGCCACCCGATCGGTGCGTTCGGCCGCCCTGGTGGCGCCGGCTCATCGGCCGGATCGGGGTCGGGCGCCCCGGTGAGTCGGAGCGGCGCACATGCGCCGCGTGAAGGTCGAAGTCATCGTGTTCCGATGTCGAAATGGGCGAACCGGTCGGGCTCACCGTTACGGGATGATACCCCAGTGAGGGCCGGCCAACCCCGGGCGACCGTTCCTGTTCGACCTGTTGACCGTTCAGCCGTCGACGACGTACAGCTCCCGGGAGGACTCGTTGAGCACATCCGGCCCATCCGGACCGCAGACGACGATATCCTCGATGCGGGCTCCGTAGCGACCGCTGAGGTAGATCCCGGGCTCGATGCTGAAGGCCATCCCCGGAGCGAGTGGCTCGTGGTTGCCGGCGATGATGTACGGCTCCTCGTGGCCCTCCAGGCCGATCCCATGGCCGGTTCGGTGGAAGAAGGCCTGGCCGTAGCCCTCTGACTCGATGACGTCGCGCGCGGCGGCGTCGATCGCCTCACACGCCACGCCGGGTCGGACGGCGCGGGTCGCGCGCTCCTGGGCGGCGCGGAGCACACCGAACAGGTGGCGGAACTCCTCCGTTGGGCCCTTGCCCGGGTCGCCGCCGGTCACCCACAGCATCCGTGTGGTGTCGCTGCTGTAGCCCCCGATGGTGCCGCCGATGTCGAGGACGATCGGCTCGCCAGCCTCGATGACCCGATCGGACGCCTCGTGGTGCGGAGAAGCGGAGTTTGGCCCGGACCCGACGATCGCAAAATGCGCTTCATCGTGGCCCTCGGCGATAAGTCGCTCGCGGACCTCGCGGGCAACGTCCGCCTCCCTCCGGCCGACGAGCCGGCCCGCCGCGATCTGGCCGACGACGCGGTCGGCGGCGTGAGCGGCGGCTCGCAACAGGGCGATTTCGTCCGGGTCCTTCGTCATCCGAAGCTCGCGCAGGACGATCGTCGCGGATTCGAAGGTCGCGCCCGGAAGCGCCCGCTGGAGCCGGAGCAGGTGCATCGCCATGAGCTGATCCGAAACGGCCAGCCGAAGCGGGCCGTCGCTCACGGGACGGCCGCTGACCAGGCCCGCGACGAGACCGTGGGGATCGTCGCTCTCCTCCCAGGTCACGATTCGAACATCGGGCCGGCAGCCGACTCGCGCCGCGGGCTCCTCGAGCCGCGGGACGACAAGCACGATCCGTTCCGGATCCGGCCCGACGACGAGCATCGTCAGCCGCTCGAGCGGCATCGCTTCGTAGCCGGTCAGGTAGCGAAGATCCGGGCCAACCGCGACGAGGACGGCGTCGAAGCCCTTGTCGGCGGTCGCCTGGGCCGCCCGATCGAGTCTGGCCCGATACCGATCGGGTGCAATCGTCGGTCGCCCAGCAACCGTCATCTGGCCGGCGCCTCGACTTCGGACTTCAGCCATCCGGCCAGCGTCGCCGGCCCGTTGTCGAAGAGCTTGCGGTAGGGGTGGACCCATTCGGCGCCCGCTTCGAGCGCCCGGCGACGAAGCTCGAGGTCGTCGTGCTGGCCGACAGCGAGGACCCGCTTGCCCGCGGCCGCCGCGTGTCGGACGGCGGCGATGCCGTCATACGCCCGCGCCGTGAGGTCGACGACGACGGCATCCGCACCGGGAAGCGCCGCGTCCAGCGCGGCGAGCGTTCGGACCGGCTCGCACTGTGCGCCCGACGCCACGATCCCCGCGACGAGCCGCGTCGACCAGATCAGGTCGTCGGCCACGACGAGGACGCGCATTGGGTATGGGTCGGGCTCGGCTTCAGCCGAGCGACTCCGCGAGATGGCGGAACACGTCGCGGGCCGACACGAGCCCGGTGGGCCGTCCGTGCTCGACGATCGGGATGTGTCGGAAGCCACCAACGGCCATCTTGTTGATCGCCACCGCGATCGTGTCGTCGTGGCGGAGGACAACGGGATCGTGGGTCATCAGCTCGGCAATCGGTCGCTTCTCGAGCGGCCG
>DATHGS010000265.1:0-2011 GCA_035490155.1 Candidatus Methylomirabilota bacterium
CCCGGTGCCGATCCGCAGCGCGGCGATCAGGCCGAGGAGGACGAACGAGCCGGAGAAGATGAGCCACGACCGGCGGATCCCGCGATCCTCCGTGTCTCCGATGTGGTTAACCAGGCTCGGTCGAGTCACGTGCGGGGTTCAGCATGACGGCCGGAGGACCACGGCGTCCAGTCTGCGACCCGGTACTCGCGGTGCCCGGCGATTGGTACTTTCGTACGGGGTCGATCAACGCGACGCCTGAAGCGGATATGACGGCGCCGGATCAGGCGGAGAGAGCCTTGGGAAGCGGTCGCTCCCGGACGTCTCCAGGCAGCGACGAGGCGCTCGCCCCTCCGCGCTTGTCGCGGTACAGCGCGGCGTCGGCGACTGCGATCAGCTCCGTTGCCGTGCGACCGTCGGCCGGGAACGTCGCGGCACCGATCGACACCGAGACGTCGATCTCCTCGCCGGCCTGGCCGATGTGGGCGGCCTTCACGAATGCCGCCCGAATCCGGTCGGCGGCGTTCCTGGCCGCATCCGCGGACGTCTCGGGCAGAAGGATCGCGAACTCATCGCCGCCGTAGCGAGCCGGGACGTCGGTCAACCGGAGGGTCGACCGGATGATCTCGGCGGTCCAGACGAGGACGCGATCACCGTACAGGTGGCCGAACGAATCGTTCACGAGCTTGAACTTGTCGAGGTCGAGCATGAGGACGCTCAGCGGGCGTCGGGCCCGGCCCGACCGGCCGACCTCCTCGGCGAGGCGCTGGTGGACGTAGCGGTGGTTGTAGAAGCCGGTCAGCGGGTCCCGGTCGGCGAGCGCCCTCGCCTCCTCGTACAGGCGGGCGTTCTCGAGTGCCATCGCCGCTTCGTTGGCCATCGTCCGGGCGAGCTCGAGTCTTTCGGGGTCGAGACCCACCGCGGTCCGCGACATCAGCTCGACGAGACCGATCGACTGGCCCTTGACGACGAGCGGCAGCATGACCAGCGATCGATGGCCATCCGCACGCAACAGGCGGACCTCCCCCGGATCGGCATTCGGGTCCTCGGCGTCGATCGTCACCGGCACTCGGTCCTCGAGTACGCGAAGGGTCTGCGGATAACCGCTGATGTCGAACGTGGGCTGGGGTTTCTCGACCCGGGTCTCAGGCGCGAACCCGAAGGTGACGACAAGCTGGTTGGGCCGATCCCAGTAGGAGATGATGCATTCGTCGACTGCCATCGCCGACACGAGATGGCGGGCCATCAGGTTGGCGACTTGGCGCGGGTCGAGGCTGCCCGAGAGCTGGCTGCTCATGTCGAGCAGACGGCGCAGCTCGCCGGCGAGGGCCTGGCTGCGAGCGAGCAGGCGCGCCGACTCGAGGGCCGTCGCCGCCTGGTCGGCGAGGATGAGCAGCAGTCGCTGGTCGTCGTCGTCGAACTGGCGCAACCCGAGCTTCGAGAGCGTGATGACGCCGATGACGACACCGTCGTAGGCCATCGGAACGACGAGCATCGACTCGTCGACGTCGTCCGTTCCCGGAATGGTGGCCCCACGGGGGTCCGTGTTGGTGTCGGGGACGAGGAGCGGCTCGCCGTGCTGCGCGACCCACCCGGTGAAGCCGTGGCCGAGACGCGTCCGGAGCAGGCTCAGGTCGACCTTCTCGTACTCGCCGACCCTGCCCTCGAAGGCGATCGGGACGATGTCGCCGCCCGGCTCGAGCAGATAGACACGGGCATTGTGGTACTCGATGATCCCGCGAGTCTCCTCGACGATCGCCCGGCCGATCTCGGTGACCCCGCCGGCCCGGCTGAGCCTCGCGGACGCGGCCTGGAGCACGGCCAGCTGGGCCGCCCGCAGCTCCGTCCTTGTGAAGAGCTCGCTGTTCTGCAGGGCGATCGCGGCGTGCGTTCCGAGGGCGGCGACGAAGTCGACGTCGCCGCGCGTCCAGTGTCGCGGTTCGACCGTCACCGCGGACAGCGAGCCGATGACGCGGCCGGCCCGCATCAGGGGGACGACGATGTCGCCGCGGAACTCGTAGACGCCCGCGTA
>DATHGS010000266.1:0-2428 GCA_035490155.1 Candidatus Methylomirabilota bacterium
CGTCGCCAAGTTTTTCGCCTGGCGACGCGGCACGCCTCTCTTCCAGGCACCGACGGCCATGTCGACGAACGCGCCCTTCGCTCACCGGTCGGCGCTTCGGAGCAAGGGCACTGCCGCCACCGTCGGCTGGGCCGTGCCGGAGGGCGTGTACGTCGACTTCGACGTCATCCAGGCGGCACCGCCGCTGCTCAATCGGAGCGGGATCGGCGACGTACTTTGCTATCACACGGCAGCGTTCGACTGGAAGCTTGCCCGCGACATGGGCAGGGAGGATCGCCGATGGCCATATGACGAACGACGGGTGGCGGAGGCGAGCGAGCATCTCGACGCCGTACTCGCGGAGCTCGACGAGATCCGCGACGTCTCCGATCGGGGGATCCGGACGCTGATGCTCGCTCACCGCTGGGGAGGAGCGGCGTTTCATGATGCCGGCTGGAACACCCGCCACATGGACGGTGTCGACCACTGCTTCCTGTATGCCCTGGAGCACCACACCGGTCGGCACTTCATCCACGGCCAGGCCGTCGGGCTGGGGACGTACCTCGGCGCCGTCCTTCAGGACAACGATCCGGAGATGGTCCTGACGGCCCTCGATCGTGCCGGCGTCGACATTCGGCCGGAGTCGATGGGCATCGATTGGGAAGACGCGGCGACCGCAATGCGCCGGCTGGCCTGGTACGTCCGCCATGCCGATCTCGAGTACACGATCGCCGACGCCCGGCCGGTGACCGAGGAAATCGTCGAGCACGTCCGGGACCGGGTCTACGCTACGTTTGGCGAATGGACAGCAGGGACCCCGACAGGGGCCCAGGCAGAGAGCCTTCGGGCAAGAGGAGGAGGGTACTTCTGATGCAGCGATCCATGCGGTTCTCGCCCGGTTGGCAGATCGGAGCGGCCGTCCTGGCCGTCGTCCTGGTCGCCAGCGCCTGCACCTCGAACGCGCCGGCGCCGGGCGGGAGCGGCGCGGCGGCAGGCGGCACGAAGCATGTCTCGATCCTCAACAAGGACATGACCGACGCGGATATCAAGGCCGAGATCACGAAGGAAGCCGGCCTCGTCGTCGGCAACTGGACGTATTCGGCCAATGCCACCCTGATCGACGAGTTCCAGAAGTACGTCAAGGCGACCTACGGCGCCGATATCGTGCTGACCTACGACGGCTCGCAGGCCCCGAGCGAGTACCTCACCAAGCTCGGTGCCGCCGCCAAGGGCAACAACCCGGCGCCGTACGATGTGATGGCCGTCGAGGAGAACTACTGGGCGGACGGGACGGCGAACGGACTGCCGGCCGACTTCCTGCCATCGGACCTGATCCCGAACCAGAAGCTCGTCCTCGACCAGTTCCAGCACGTCCCGACGTCGATCGCCTTCCAGTCGACCGCATTCCCGGGCGTCGTCTACAACAAGGCGAAGGCGCCGTTCCTCAAGACCCTCAAGGACCTGGCCGATCCACGGCTCAAGGGCAAGGTCACGCTGCCGCTGTCCGGCGACATCACGGCGGGCGGCTTCATGCTCGGGCTCGCCAGCGAGCTCGGCAAGGACTACAAGGACCCGAACCAGATGAAGGAGGTCGTCGACTGGGCGGTCACCAACATCGGGCCGAACGTCCTGAAGTACACGACCGACCAGCCAACGCTCCAGCAGCTCTTCGAATCCGGCGCCGCAGACGCCGTGACCTTCTGGAACAGCCTGGCCCGCCTCGAGTACTTCGGTGGGCACACGGACGCGTCGCTGCTCGTCCCGTCGACGATCTACCCGGCGAACGGCTACCTGTGGATCCCGAAGAACGCCCCGCATCCGGTCCTGGCCCAGGTCTTCATCAACTGGCGGCTGAGCCCGGACGTCCAGTTCCCGAACGCCTGGCCGATCGAGCACGGCCAGTGGAGCGAGCTCAGCGAGGGCTTCCTGGGTCCCGATTACGTGAGCAAGGTCCCCGACTGGTTCGTCAAGGACTACTTCACGTACTTCCCGACCCTCGACCAGATCAAGACCTCGTTCAAGCAGGTCGACTGGGTCGCCTACAACGCCAGCGCCAAGGTCTGGCAGGACTACTACGGCCAGAAGATCGGCCAGTAGGACGCTCCTCCATGCGGCATCCCCTCCCGTTCCGCGGGAGGGGATGCCGGTTTCCTTTACCCTGAGGGCGTCGTCGGATGAGCGCTGAAGCCGGTTCCCTCGCGCCGCTGCTGCCCGCAACCCTGCATGTCCCGCGACGGCGCGAGCGGGCGGCCCGCGTTCGCACGCTCGCGCTCCTCGCACCGGCGATCCTGCTGGCGCTGCTCTTCCTCTACTACCCCCTCGTGTTCATCCTCCAGATGAGCTTCACCGAGGGATCGTCCTTCCTGTCGCCCGGCGGCCCGATCTCGACCACCGAGAACTACGTCACGATCCTCAATCGCTACCTCCCGAACGTCTTCGTCACGCTCCA
>DATHGS010000267.1:0-7013 GCA_035490155.1 Candidatus Methylomirabilota bacterium
GCTGTCGCCGAATCGGCCGTCCTGCTCAAGTCGAGCCCGAACGTCCTGCCGATCCCTGCCTCGGGCAAGACGGTCCTCCTCGCCGGTCAGGGCGCCGACGACATCGGGATCCAGTCCGGCGGTTGGACGATCACCTGGCAGGGTTCCTCCGGGCAGACCACCTCGGGCACGACGCTCCAGGGAGCCCTGAAGGCGACGCTCGGCGATAACCTCACGTACGACCGCAGCGGCGCATTCCCGGCCGGCACGAAGGCCGACGTCGGCATCGTCGTCGTGGCGGAGCGGCCGTACGCCGAGGGGGTGGGGGACTCCTCGACGCTGGACCTGCCAAGCGAGGACCTCGCGCTCATCGCAAAGATGCGGCCGCACGTGAAGGAGCTCGTTGTCGTCGTGATCTCGGGGCGGCCCGTGGTCCTTGACGACGTTGCGTTGGCCGACGCGGTCGTGGCGGCCTGGTTTCCGGGAACCGAGGCGGGCGGCCTCGCGGATGTCCTGTTGGGCGACAAGCCGTTCGTCGGGACGACGCCCTACACGTGGCCGAAGACGCCGGCCGACGCCCCCAGGCTTGGCAAGTCCGCCTGCGACGGGGCCGTCTATCCGCTCGGTTACGGGCTGGACGCCGGCGGCAAGCTCCTCGGCCCGCCCGCCTGCTAGCTCGTCGGCGGCGGTGGGTCAGCGACTGCCGACCCCAACCGCCGCGCGGCACTCACGGGACCGGGTATTCGACGACCGTGCTCGTCGTGGTGTTCGAGCTCGTCGGATCGCCGTAGTCGTTGACGACGTGGTCGATCGTGCCGTGGTTCGTGATCGAGAGATCGAGGATGTCGTGGAGCTTGACGCCCGGCGTCACCGGCACCTCGAACGCGTGAGTCGCATGAATCGTGGGATCGACGTTGAGGAAGCAATAGCTGCCAAGACCCCAGCCCTCGTGGGTCCTGACCGAGTCGGCGACCTTGTAGGCCGCGTACCCGAGGATCCCGTCGTGCTGCCAGGCCGCCTGGTTCGGCGGGTCGTACGGCATCTCGTTCTGGAACATGATCGTCCGGCCGTGTTCGCCGTTCCAGATGACCTCGTTCTTCTGGTAGTGCTCCACGAAGAGCCCGGTGGCGAGGACGTTGTTGCCATTGACGACCAGGCCGGTGTCGGCCGTGTTGCTCGTCCAGCCGACGCCGCTGCCGTGGTCGGCTCGCCAGGCCCAGATGTTGTCGAGGATCGCGTTGTCGGCGTTGATCTCGAGGCTGATCGTCGCCTTGCCGACGTGGGCCCCGCCAATGCGGAAGTACACGTCATGGAGCGCGCTCGGGTCCTTCGGGTCGCTCCAGCCGCTGCGGTCGCGCGCCTGGTCGTCCGCGGGGTGGCGAGTGCCGACCTGCAGCAGGACCGGTGAGTTCACGGGGCCGGCGTCGAAGAGGAGTCCGGAGATCTCGACGCCCTTCACGTCCGCCACGGTCATCGGGACGACGCCGTTCTTCGCCTCGAGGGTCGTCATGCCGAGTCCGAGCACGATCGTGTCCGGCCGCTTCACCTTGATCGTCTGGCCGACGTCGTAGATGCCCGGAGTGAAGATGAGGTTCTTCCCCTGGGCCAGTGCGTAGTTGATCGCCTGGATGCTGCTGGACGGCCTGGCGACGAAGAAGTTGTCGATCGAGATCGAGTGGCCCGGCGTCTGGCCGTTCTGCCACGTCGTGCCGCTCGTGTCGACCTGCACGTCGGGGACGAAGACGTTGTAATGGTTGTCCGAATCGACGTAGAGGTATGGCTTCTCACGCGATACCGGGTTCGTCGCCAGGGTCGTGTAGGGCGGGTTCGGGAACGACTGGGCGGGCGCCCCGGTGGCTCCCGCGAACACCTGGTTCCAGACGGCGTTCGTCCAGCCGTCGAGATCGCTGTTCCTGACGAGGTATTGCTGCTGCGAGCCGTTGACGATAGTGCTGCCGGAGAACTGCGAATCGGCGATGAACCCGCCGCTCGCGTAGGACGGGCCGGAGCAGTAGTCCATCAGCGTGGCAAAGCCGTTGACGTGGACCCGCCTCAGCGACGTCGCCTGCGAGGTCGCCCAGAACTCCCCGAACTGACAGCCGCCCTTGCCCGCGACGTTGATCGTGAGGTTCGACACGGAGCGCCAGAAGTTCACGAGGGCAGTGCAGTCGCCGGGCCCGAAACACTGGTTGTAGACATCGATCGTGCCGTTGATGGTGACGTCGTTCGGAGAGCTGCCGAGGCCGGCGACCTCGGTGTAGTAGCCGACCTGGAAGTTCAGGGGAACGGCGGCGGATCCGTACGTGCCGGGCTTGAAGAGGAGTGCGTATCGCCCTGAGCCGAACTGGCTGGAGATCTGCTGGTTCGCGATGCCGTCGACGATCGACTGGACCTCGCTCGTCGACATGCTGGGATCGAGGATCTTGACGTTCGGGCCGAAGTCCGGGGCGGTCGGAGTCGCGGCGGCCGAGAGGGCCACTGGGCCGGCGCCGCCGGTCATCATGAGCGCACCGGCGAGGATGGCCGCCGAAGGGGTGCGCAGCCGCGCGACGCGTCGCCCGAATCGCCGGTATGCCGGGTGGTGGAGAGCGCGCCCGTCAGCGTGCGAAACCATGGTGCAGCCTCCCTGAACTCGAGGTTGAACGATGGGATGGGATCGTGGCGCGGTCCGCTGCGCGGGATCATCGTAGCGCCGCCGCACAACACCGGCTCGCCGCGGGGATCGACGCGCTAGCGCGAATCCTGGACGAGTTCCTCGCGTGACGGACGGTTCCGGTAGCGCGGACCGGCCGCTCCGCTCATCACGAGATCGGCGAGGGCCTCGACGGTCTCGTCCTCGACCGTCTCGCCAACGAGGACCCGGTACATCAGTCCGCCGTAGATCAGGTCGAACACGAGGTCGCGATCGACCGACGGGTCGATCTCGCCGCGCCCGATCGCGTCGAGCAGCCTGGACTTCGCATCCGTCCGGATCGGCACGAACACGCTGGTCCGAAATTGCTCGCCGATCGCCGAGCCGATCAGGAGCTCCTTCGCGATCGTCGGGAAGACGGCGCGCACGATCTGGCTGTCGAAGACCCTGGCCCCCCGTCGAGCTGCCGCGTGGAGGGTCGATCCCAGCTCGCGTTCGAGATCGACGACGACCTCGATGTCCGCGGGTCGTCCCTGCATCGCCGTCCGAAGGGCGTCCAGGATCAGCGCGTCGCGCGTCGGCCAGCGGCGGTAGATCGTCGCCTTCGAGCAGCCACTCCGGTCGACGATCGCGTTCGTGGTGGTTCCGCGGATCCCCACATCGGTCAGGAGTTCGATCGTCGCCCCGAGGATGGCCGCGTCGGTCGAGGGCTGCCTCGGGCGTCCGCGCGAACGGCGGGGAGGGGCGTCGTCTGTTGCCGCGTCGCCCACCGCCGCGATGGGGCCGCCGTCCCGGCTGATTTGTGTATTGATCCCCACCGACGACCTCTCATAACCGGTGCCTTCGGCTTTGAGCCCCCTGTCCGCCCGCCGCCCAGCCTACTCCTCCCCATCAACGTCTGGTGTCTTTCTACTAGGCATATGGATCGATCGTCCAGGTGGACAGCCGATCTCGTTGTGGTACCGTCGGTTTCGGAATAGACCTGATTGATCCGTCCATGTTCGGATCGATCGTCCACGGGGTTTCGTTGATGGAGTCAGTCGATGGGCGATGGGTCGCCGCCGCGACCGACCAGCAGTGATCTCGATTCGTCCGTTCTCGCAATGGCGGGTCTCGGCAAGGACATCGTCGATCATGTCTCGGGGATCGGGGCGACGCTCGTCATCACCCGTACGCACGCCGTCGTCGTCCGGGACGGGGCACACTTCCGGCCTCGAAACGGCGTCCGGTCGTGGCCGTACGGTGAAGTGCGCGACGTTCAACTCTCGGCACCGAAGCACGGCAATGGTCGCCTGGTCCTCCGCACCGGGCAGTATCCATGGCAGGCGGTCAGCCTGTTCGTCGACACCCAGCAGTGGGCCGCGGCCGAACGGGTTGCCGGCCAGATCCGCGTCCGTATTTCCCGCGCCAGGCGGATTCAGGCCGGCGACGCCGGATCTGCCGCTCCGGGACGCGACCGATGACACACTTCGAGCCTGAGCGCCCGCGTTCGGACCGGCCCCGCCACGCGCGTGGCCCGACCCGATCGGCGACCGGCCAGCAGTAGCGAAGAAAGGACGACACATGCTCGATACGGCTATCACGATCGCGATCGAGCTTCTCTTCGCCCTCGTCTTCATCGCGTCGCTTGTCGACTACCTCCGCCGGCGAGATCCGTTGAGCCGGGATCTCGTTGCCGTATTCGGTGCTGTCGCTGCCCTTTTCGTCGTCCAGTTCGTCGGACTGATCTTTGGTTCGACCCCGCGATGGCTGGCCGCCGCGGGCGTTGCGCTCATCCTCGCCCAACCTCTCTTCACCCTGCGACTGGCGGCACGCCTCCGACGGATCCCAGGGTCTCTCGTAGCCACGGCGTCGATCGCTTATCTCCTGACGGCCATCCCGCTGGTCGTCCTGCCGCAACCGGTTCCGGTTGCGCTAACTCTCGCTGCTGTCGGCGTCTTCGCGATCACCGAATTCCTCGCCGCGGGATTCCTTGCGGCAGAGGCGCGGCGACGGACCGGCGCGGCAAGGTTTCGCCTCGCGCTCGCATCCGCCGCGACCGCGCTGTTTGCCGTGGCGCTGCTGACCGCCGGCGCCGGCGCGGCGGGCTCTGGCTCGGCCGGGGCGGCGCTCGCGCGGATCGTGGCCCTCCTCGCCGCGGTCGGCTACGCGATCGCCTTCCTCCCGCCGGGACCGCTGCGCCGCGTCTGGCAGGGTATGTCCGCTTATCGATACGGGATGGCACTCGTGGGAACGGATGGCGGCGGTGCCGAAGGTGGGGGTTCCGGCGCCATCTGGGGCCGGTTTGCCGAGGCTGCGCGAGAGATCGCCGGTGCCGAGGCCGCGGCGATCGTCGGCTTGGACGGAACGGCCGGGCGTCTCTGGGCCGCCGTCGGTCTGGACCCCGTGGGTTCCCCTGGCAGCTGGTCGCTGGCCGACTATGAGGCGCTGCTCTCCGACGCGGGCGCCACGACCGAGCAGCCGATCGCTGCCGCAAATGAAATCGCCCGAGATCTCGGCAAGCCCGTCAACGCCAACCTCGTATCGGTCGTCGCATTGCCGGCCAATCGAGCCGCGGTTGTGCTGTTTGCTCATCATCGCTCGCTCTTCGGAATCGAGGACCGAGCCCTGATCGACCTGCTCGGGGCGCAGGCGGTCGCGCTGGCCGAGCGGGAACAGCTGTACACCGAACAGGCTCTTCTCGCGGACCGCCTGGTGGCCGCGAGCCAGGCCAAGAGCGACTTCATCGCAAACATGAGCCACGAGCTCCGGACGCCGCTCTCGGCCATCCTGGGGTTCTCCGAGCTCATGCGGACGAAGCCGCGCGAGGGGAACGGCCGGCTCGTGCCAGATGAGTGGATCGAGCACATCCACACGGGCGGGCTGCACCTCCTCGCGCTGATCAACGAGGTTCTCGACCTGGCCAAGGTCGAAGCGGGCCGTCTCGAGCTCGATCGGGCGCCGTTCGACCTCCGGGGCCTGATGACCGAGACGATCGCCGGACTCCGGCCGCTGGCCGAGCGGAAGCACCTGACGATCACGAATCTCGGCGCCGTCGATCGACTCGTCGCGGACCGTGGCCGCGTCCGCCAAATCCTCTACAACTTCCTGTCGAACGCGATCAAGTTCACCCCCGACGGCGGATCGATCTCGGTCGAAGCCGTCGCCGACGACGGCTTCGTGCGGATGTCCGTCACCGATACCGGAGCCGGGATCGCCGCGGCGGATCAGGCGCTGATCTTCGAGGAGTTCAGCCAGGTCGGCGAGATCGGAATCCGGCAGGAGGGCACGGGCCTCGGGCTCGCCCTCGCCCGGCGGCTGGTCGAGGCCCACGGCGGACGGATTGAGCTTGTCTCTGAGCTGGGATCCGGAAGCCGCTTCACAGCCACCTTTCCGCAGGCTCATCAGCCCGGCGCCGGCGCTGTCGCCGTATCCCAGGGGGAGGCGCCGGACGCAGTTGCGGTCGCGGTCGCCGGCCCCGGCTCCGATGTGCTCGTGATCGAGGACGACCCAAGCGCGGTCCGCCTCCTGCGGACGTACCTGGAGACCGACGGCTTCGGGGTGCGAGTCGCGCGGGATGGCCCGAGCGGCCTCGCCGAAGCTCGGGCCCGCCCGCCCGCGGCCATCATCCTGGACATCCTGCTGCCCGGCACCGACGGTTGGGAGGTCCTCCGAGAGTTCAAGGCCGACCCGGCCCTGCGCGACGTGCCGGTCATCATCGTCTCGGTCGTCGATGAGCGAGGCCTCGGCCTTGCCCTCGGTGCGGTCGACTACTTCCTCAAGCCGGTCGACCGTACGGCCCTGCTGGAGCGGCTGTCCCGCTACACCTTCACGACAAAGGTCAAGACGCGGTCCATCCGTGTCCTTGCCGTCGACGACGACCCGGCCGCGCTCGATCTCATCGACGCGGCCCTGCAGCCCGAGGGCTTCGACGTCGTCCGGGCGGCGGGCGGGCGGGAGGCCATCGATCTAGCGGCGGCTGAGCCATTCGACCTCGTCGTCTGCGACCTGCTGATGCCGGATCTCGACGGGTTCGACGTCGTGACCGCGCTCAAGGCCGAACCCTCGAGTCGCGAGGTCCCGATCCTGATCCTCACGGCGCACACGCTGACCGACGCCGAGAAAGTCCGGCTGAACGGTCAGATCCTCGGCATCGTCGAGAAGGGCGACGACGGCGCCGCGGGTCTCCGCCGCTGGCTGGCCTCGATTCCGACCATCGAGGCGGGTGCCGCATAAGCATGGCCGGGTCGACGGAGACGGAGCCACTCCGGATCCTGGCGGTCGACGACGACGCCGTCATCCGGAGTCTCATCAGGGCGATCCTCGCCCAGGCGGACGATCCGGCCATCCGGGGCGCTGTCCTCCGCGAAGCGGGGACGCTCGTGGAGGCACGCAGGATCCTGGCCAGCGAGACGGTCGACCT
>DATHGS010000268.1:0-6836 GCA_035490155.1 Candidatus Methylomirabilota bacterium
CTTTGCCGTCCGGCCGTCGGCGGCCGCGTCGCACGTTCGGCTCAGCGAGCGCGAGCTCGATGTCGTCCGCCTCGTCGTCGACGGTCGCTCGAATGACGAGATCGCGGCACGGCTCGGGATCGGGGCGAAGACGGTCGAGTCGCATCTTCGGCGGCTGTTCGAGCGGCTCGACATCGCCTCGCGCACCGAGCTGGCGACCCGCGCCCTCCGCGAAGGCTGGCTCGAGGTCCCACCGAGCAGCTGATCGCGTCTGTGCGCCCCGGCGGCGCGCCGATAGGACGAAATCGCACGCCTGGGACGACGGCATCGTTCAGATCCGTGTGGCCGAGATAGTTCGAACCATGCGGAACGATCGACGGGCTGTTTGAATCGCCGGCCGGCAGCTCGTTTCGCTTGAGCGGAACTATCACCAGCAGCGCAATGGAGGAAGGCCGTGTCCGCCGGCGGACGAAATCGTCGCACCCCTGGGTGAGACGATCCGCAGGGGATGCGAGGTACAGTCGGGCCAGGAGATCAGCCGACGACCACCACCGACCCGCTCGAACTTGGTCGCGAGGCATTCGCCCGACAGGCGTGGGGCGATGCCTATGCCGAGCTGTCCGCCCGGGCGAGTGCGGTCCCGCTGGATGTATCCGATCTCGAACGCCTGGCCATCGCGGCCCACATGCTCGGGCGTGCCGACGACGCGACTCGTGCCTGGGAACAGGCACACCAGGCTTCTGTGCGTGCGGGGGATCCGGCCAGGGCCGCCCGCCACGCCTTCCACCTGGTGATGGGGTTCGGCCAGCGTGGCGAATTTGCCCAGGCCGGCGGCTGGTTCTCCCGGGCAACGCGCCTCGTGGACGAAGCAGGACCCGACTGCGTCGAGCGCGGTTATCTGCTCATTCCCCAGGCTCTTCAGAGTCTCGAGGGAGGTGACCCGTCGGGCGCATTCGAGCTGTTCGCCGGCGCAGCCGCCATCGCGGACCAGTTCGGCGACACGGATCTTGCGACACTCGGCCGTCTCGGACGCGGCCAGTCGCTGATCGCGATGGGCGAGACCGCGCGGGGCGTCGCCCTTCTCGATGAGGCGATGGTCGCCGTCACCGCCGGCGAGGTTTCGCCGATCAACGCCGGGATCGTCTACTGCGCCGCGATCGAGGCCTTCCAGGCCATTTTCGACCTGCGCCGTGCCCAGGAGTGGACGACGGCACTCAGCCGCTGGTGCGACGATCAGCCCGATCTCGTCCCGTTCCGTGGGCGCTGTCTCGTCTATCGGGCCGAGCTGATGCAGTTCCACGGGCTCTGGCAGGACGCCATCACGGAGGCTCGGCGGGCCGAAGACTGGATGTCACGGCCGCCGATCGAGCCCGCGATCGGTGAGGCCCACTACCAGCAGGCCGAGCTCCACCGGCTGCGGGGCGACGATGCCGCGGCCGAACGGGACTATCGCGCGGCCAGCAAATGGGGCCGCCGGCCCGATCCCGGTCTCGCCCTGCTGCGTCTCGCCCAGGGCGACCCCGACGCGGCGGCGGCGTCCATCCGCCGGGCGCTCGACGAAGCCGACGAGTTCTCGCGTCCGCGGTTGCTGGGGCCGTGCGTCGAGATCATGCTTGCCGCGGGCGACCTGGCGGTCGCGCGATCCGCCGCAGACGAGCTTGCCACGCTGGCCGATCGGTTCGACGCGAACCTTCCACGAGCGATCGCGGCCCGGGCCGAAGGTGCCGTCCGGCTCGCGGAAGGCGATGCTCGCGGCGCCCTCGCGGTGCTTCGCCGGGCGTGGGACCTGTGGCTCGATCTGGAGGCGCCGTACGAGTCGGCACGCGTCCGCATCCACATCGGCATGGCCTGCAGGGCGATCGGCGACTCGGACGGTGCGGAGCTGGAGCTTGCCGCGGCGCGGACCGTGTTCGCCGACCTTGGCGCTGTGCGGGACGTCAGCCGAGTTGACGATCTGATCGCGCGCGCCGAGGCCCTTCGCGGTAGCGGGCTCAGTCCGCGCGAGATCGAGGTCCTCGGTCTGGTCGCGGACGGGAGGACCAACCGGGACATCGCCACGGAACTCGTCATCAGCGAACGAACGGTCGATCGACACGTGAGCAACATCTTCAGCAAGCTCGGTGTGTCGTCCCGGTCCGCCGCTACGGCCTACGCCTACGAGCACCGCCTGGTCTGACCCGCCACGCGGTCGTACCCATCGATCCGCGTCGAGCAATTTGGGTACTTCCGCCGATGCGGGCCACGGCGAGTCCGCCCTACCGTCGGCAGGAGGCGACCGGGCTTTCCCGGTCGCCTCCGAAGCCCACACGAGAGGAATGGCGTGCGTCATGACGGACACGACAGAACGGGTCGAGACCCTGATCATCGGCGGCGGGCAGGCCGGACTGGCCGCCGGCTATCACCTCTCGAAGCGCGGCATGCCGTTCCAGATCCTCGACGCGGACGAGCGGATCGGCGACCACTGGCGCGAGCGCTGGGATTCGCTCCGGCTGTACAGCCCGGCCCGGTCCGATGGCCTCCCCGGCATGCCGTTCCCCTTGCCGGCGTACGCCTACCCGAACGGACGGCAGATGGGCGATTACCTCGCCGACTATGCCGCGCGGTTCCACCTACCGGTTCGGTCGGGGGTTCGTGTCGACGGTCTTCGTCCGGCCGGCGGTGGTCGATCCGGATACGTCGTGACCGACGGCGACCGGCGCTGGGAGGCGGACCAGGTCATCGTCGCGACCGGGGCCTTCCAGCGGCCGAGCGTGCCGGACTTCGCCGGCCAGCTCGATCCGCGCATCCGCCAGCTCCTTTCGAGCGAGTATCGGAGGCCGTCGCAGCTCCAACCCGGCCCCGTCCTCGTCGTCGGCGTCAGCCACTCCGGCGCCGATATCGCATTTGAAACGGCGGCGACGCACCCGACGATCCTGTCGGGTCGCAGTCACGGTCAGCTGCCCTTTGCGGTCATCGACACGTGGCGCGCCCGGATCGTCTGGCCAATCGTCGCGTTTGCCGCCGCCCACCTACTGACGATCCGCACGCCGATCGGGCGAAAGCTGGGTCCGGAGCTCCGAAAGGGCGGCGGCCCGCTGCTCCGGGTTCGACTGCCGGACCTGGATCGGGCCGGCGTCGATCGACGAGAGGCGCGGACGGTCGCCGTCGAAGGCGGCAAGCCAAAGCTGGCGGACGGACAGACGGTCGACGTCGCCAACGTCATCTGGTGCACCGGATTCCGACAGAACTATGACTGGATCGACCTGCCTGACGTCGTCGGCGACGACGGCTGGCCGCGCGAGGCTCGTGGTGTCGCACCAGCAGCCGGGCTGTACTTCCTCGGGATCCCATTCACGTACGCGTTCACGTCGATGCTCGTCGCTGGGGCTGGCCGGGACGCGGCCTACGTCGTCGACCGGATCGCGGAACGAGCGCGTACCGCGGCGAGGGCAGGGGTCCTGGCACCGGCTGAGGCGAGATAGCGCACCGGTGGATTGCCGATCGGACGAGTCGAACGCCGACGAAGCCGGCGTCGTTCAGGTCCTTCCGCGCAACTCCGTCCGCCCAGCTCGTTTCGCTTGAGCGGAACTATCTCCAAGGTGCCAGCGAGGGATGGCCCCATCCGGCGGCGTTCGAAATCGGCACGTCCGGTTGGCGAGCCAGACAGTCCTGTCAGCTCGGGAGATCGCGCTCCGCGGGGCCGACGTAGCGCACGTCCGGCCGGATCAGCCGGTTGGACGCGGCCTGCTCGAGGACGTGGGCCGTCCAACCGGCGTGGCGCGCGAGCGAGAACGTCGCCGGGAAGAGGTCTGGCGTCAGGCCGACGCCCTGGAGGACCGGCGCGGCGTAGAACTCGACGTTCGTCTTGAGCGGCCGCTCAGGGTGGCGCTCGGCGAGGAGGCGGAGGGCCATGTCCTCGACCTGGATCGCGAGCGCGAGCCAGTCGGGCTTGTGGTCCATCCCCTCGGCGACCTTGCGGAGTGCTGCCGCGCGCGGATCGTAGGCCCGATAGACCCTGTGGCCGAAGCCCATCAGCCGCTCGCCGCGATCGAGCGCCTCGCGCAGCCACTGCTCCGCGTGCTCGACCGAGCCCATCTTCGCCAGCTGGTCGACGACCTCCGACGGGGCGCCGCCGTGGAGCGGCCCCTTCATCGTCCCGATCGCACCGGCGACGGCCGACGCGATGTCCGACATCGTCGAGGTGATCACACGAGCGGTGAACGTCGAGGCGTTGAAGCCATGCTCGGCGCCGACGATGAAGTAGGCGTCGAGGGATCGGGCCGTGCTCGCGTCGGGTCGCTCGCCCTTCAGCTGGTAGAGGAAGCCCTCCGTGAGGTCGAGGGACGGATCGGGGTCGATCGGCTCCTTGCCCTCGCGAATACGAGCAAAGGCCGCCAGCGCCGAGGGCGAGAACGAGGTCAGGGCCCGGGCCTGCTCGGCGGTCGGTGGCCAGGGAAGCTGCTGGGTCGCGCCCCAGGCCGAGACGGCGGTCCGCAGGGCGTCCATCGGCTTTGCCGTGCGCGGCAACGCACGCAGCGTAGTCATCACGGCATCGGGAACGGGGGCGGTCGCGAGGCGGTGCGAGGGCACCCAGTCGCCGGTCCAGAGGAGGTTGGCGACCGCGGGGTACGTGCCGTGCTCGACGAGGTCCCCGATCCGGTAACCGCGGTACATGAGCCGGCCGTTGGCTCCATCGACCTTGCTCAGCGCCGTCTCGCCGGCGATCACGCCTTCGAGGCCGGGCGAATACGGTCGGTCGTCCGTGGGGGGCGGAGGTGGGGCCGCGGTTGCGCCGGACGGTTGGGTCATGTCCGGATGGTAGCCCCGTGGCCGCAGACTCGCCGCTGGCTCAACGCCGACCGACCAGGCTCAGCGCCGGTCCCTCGGGCTGAGCGCCTCGAGGATGACCCGGACGACGATCGAGCCACCGACGGCGACGACAATCGCCGCAAGGAAGCCACTGATCTGGTCGAAGCCCATCTGGCGTGCGAGCCAGCCGCCGACGAGTGCTCCGAGGATGCCGACGACGACGTTCGGCAGGCAGCCTCGGGCGGTCCGACCACCGACAACGGCACCCGACAGCGCGCCGGCGATGAAGCCGAGGATGATCCAGCCGAGGAAGTCCACGTCGTCAGTCTGCCATGTCCGGCGCGTCGAGGAAGGCGTCGATCGCGGCCACGAACGCGGTCGCGTGTGTGTGGTGGGCCGCGTGCCGCGCGCCGTCGATCGTGACGACTCGCCCGTTCCGCAGCCGCGTCTCGAGGGCCAACGTTGCCTCACCGAAGACCGGAGAGCTCGCGCCGCCGAGGATCTGGAGGACGGGCTGGCGGACGGCGCCCAGGGCCTCGAGCGAGGCCGCCGGGCTGACCTCCGCCCGCAACTCGCGAATCGTCGTGTCGACGGCGGCCGAGCGGCGAGGCCAGATCGGATCCGCCCGGAACGCCGCGAGGTCGGCATCCGGCATGCCGACGATGTCCCGCATGAACGTCGCCAGCGCCTCGTCCCGATCTCCGGCCGCAACGAGGGCCTCGATCCGGGCGAGCGTCGCGTCGTCCTGATAGCCGCGGCCGTCGGTAGGCGCCGGTGCGCCCTCGTACACGACGAGACGGCGGAGGCTCGGGGTCAGCAGCGCGGCACCGAGCCCGATCCGCCCGCCATACGAATGACCGACGACATCGATGGGTCCGCCGTTCTCCGCGGCCAGCGACTCGACGACCGCGACGAGATCCTCGAACTCGCGCTCGATCGCATAGCCGGGCCCATCGCCCGACGCCCCCCGCCCGCGGCGATCGACTGCGTGGGTCGTGTGGCGGGCGGCGAGGAGGGGAGCGCTCGTCCGCCACGCCGTGTGATCGGCCGTCGCTCCGTGGACGAGGACCAACGGCGGGCCGTCGCCGGCGGAGAAGACCGCGATCGGCGTCCCGTCGGCCGACCGGACGAGGGTCACAGGAGCCGTGCGGCCGCCCGATCGAGGATCCACGTTGCGCCGGCTCGCCGCGCCAGCTGGGCAGGCAGTCGGCGTGGATCGCGCGGCCCATGAAGGACGTCGGGGAGGATTTCCGCCTTGGCGTCGCCCTGGGCCACCACGAAAACGGTCCGTGCGACCCCCAGAACCGCCGGATTGAGCGTCACCCGGGCGACGTGCGGCTCGACATGCGTCGGTGCCGGCACGCCGAGAACGACCTCCGAACGATCGAACGTCGCCGATCCTGGAAAGACCGATAAGACGTGGCCGTCCGGCCCGACCCCGAGGAGGGCGACGTCGAATACCGGCCAGCCGTTCTCGAGCGGTGGACCGCCGGCCCGCAGCATCTCCGCGTACTGCGCGGCGCACCAGTCGGTGTCGCGATTCCCGGCAATCGCCTCGGATGTGGGCATGGGGTGGACGTTCGCGGTCGGGATCGGCGCACCCGGCACGGTTCCGCGCAGCACGTCGACGCCGTAGCTGCCCGTCCCGGATTCGCCGCTCAGCGCCCCGATGTCGATCAACACGTCGTCCGCGACCTTCATGTTGGATAGCGGGTGATCGCGCGGCACGAAACGCTCGTCGCCCAACCACAGCTCGACGTCATCCCAGGGCACGCGATCCCGCAGTGGCGCTATCGAGAGGTGGCGATAGGTGCCGGCCGGCGTCGAGCCACCGGTCGTCAACCAGTGGGCCCGCCCCCGCGCGGCGACGGCGTCGCTGAGCGCCGCCGCGATCCGTTCGGCCGCAAGCGTTGCGCACGCTTCGGGATCCGACAGGACCACGATCTCGGGCTCGCCGGCCACGTCGATCCCATCGGTCGTCGTCAGTTCGCTCACAGGATGACACCCCCGGCAAGATCGGCGGCGAGACGAGTGGCGCCGACGGCGACCGGGTCGCGGCCTCCTCCCTC
>DATHGS010000269.1:0-3659 GCA_035490155.1 Candidatus Methylomirabilota bacterium
GGCGACGGCGTCGCTGAGGGCCGCCGCGATCCGCTCGGCCGCGAGCGTTCCGCACGCTTCGGGATCGGGCAGGACCACGATCTCGGGCTCGCCGGCCACGTCGATGCCATCGGTCGTCGTCAGTTCGCTCACAGGATGACACCTCCAGCAAGATCGGCGGCGAGGCGAGTCGCCCCGACGGCGACTGGGTCGCGGCCGCCTCCCTCGATCGCCTCCGCGAGGAGATCGACATCGGTCCGCCGCGGGGCGTTGAAGCCGCGTTCGAGGGCATGCACGCCGTCCTGCCAGATGCGAGCGTGAACGGCCTCCTGCTCGGCGGTCACGTCTGCCCGCAGCTCGGAGCCGCGCCAGTCGGCGAGGAGCTCGATCCGCAGGGTCGTGCCCGGCGGCATCTCCGAGAGGACCGGCCGGACGACCACGGCCACATCGGTTCGATCGACACGGAGCGTCGCCCCCAATCCGTGGCCGGCCGTCGCCAGCGGCCCAGCGCCGCCCGGTCGCGTCGGCCCGCGACGGATCGGCCCGACGACCGGTGACAGCGGCTTCGTGACGTGCATGCCGAGACGTGAGGCGAGCCAGCCTGCGTGGTAGACGGGCTTGACGATATTCGTCGTTTCGGCGCCGCCGTCCTCGCGTACGCCGTATGTGATGGCGATCCGGCGGAGGTGACGGAGGTACGGCAGGAAGTTCGGGATGTCGAAGATCGAGGCGATCGCCTCCCGCCAGCGGGATTGCCGGACCAGCGCGAAGTCGGAGATGGCCAGCGGCAGACGCTCCTGGAGGCCGGCCATCCGGCGAAGTTGCTCGAGACCCGTCCCGCGCCAGCCGGACCCGTCGACGATGAGGCGATCGGCCATCTCGAACAGGTCGTTGGCCGGCTGCGAGCCGAACGGCGGCTCGTCGGGCCACCAGACCGTGACCGGCAGGTCGTGGATCAGCAACGGCGCGACGATGGCATCGAGATGACGGCCGCCCTCGCCGCCGGCGGTCACGTAGATCGTCTCGGCACACGTCGCCGCCGCGTCCTGCCGCGGGAGGACGCAATGCGCCTGGATCTGGGCATCCAGCCACGATGGGCCGTCCGGATCGGCCGATCCCAGGATCGTCGTTCGCGATGGATGACGTCCCGTGAGGCGCTGGATCGTCGACGCGCAGCGCTCGCCGATCTCCTGTCGCCGGGCGATGACGACGAGGTTCATCACGCTCGTCCGCGCGGCGACACGGAGATCCGTGATCTTGTCGCCGTCGAGGTCGCGGTTCAGGTCCGGTGAGGACCAGATCCGGGAAAGCTCCTGCTCGATCCCCTCGATGCTCCGCGCCCGCGAGCGCCAGCGAAGGACCGGTTCGCCGATGGTCGTCGGAGAGAACGTGACCGGGCCTCCGGTCATCGCGCCGCCAGTCATCGCGCCGCCGGTCGTCGGGCCACCAGTCATCGGGTTAAATCCGTCGCCATCGTCGGCCATCGCGGGCAAGCAGTTCATCCGCGGCCTCGGGGCCCCACGAGCCGGCCTCGTAGTTCGGGAAGTCGGGCGGCGGATCGCCTGCCCAGGAGTCGAGCATCGGGGTGACGATGCCCCACGCGCCCTCGACCTCGTCGGCCCTCGTGAACAGCGACGCGTCGCCGAGGAGGGCGTCGAGGATCAGCGTCTCGTAGGCGTCCGGCGAATCGACCGAGAACGCCGAGCCATAGGTGAAATCCATGTTCACCGACCGGACGTCGATCCCGAGCCCCGGCACCTTGGCCCCGAAGCGGAGCATGATCCCCTCGTCCGGCTGGATCCGGATCGCGAGCAGGTTCGGGTCCGGCTCGACCGCCGAGTCGCGGAACAGCTTGTGGGGCACCTCTTTGAACTGGATCGCGATCTCCGTCGCCCGCTTTGGCAGGCGCTTGCCGGTTCGCAGGTAGAACGGGACGCCCGACCAGCGCCAGTCGTCGACCTCGAGACGGGCCGCGATATAGGTCTCTGTCTCCGACAGGGGGTCGACGTCCGGCTCGCTCCGATAGCCGTGGACCTCCTGGGCGCCGACCCAGCCGGGCCCGTACTGGCCGCGGATCACGTCGGCGCGGATCTCGTCCGGGGTCATCTCGCCGATCGCACGGATGACCTTGACCTTCTCGTCGCGGAGGGCGTCGGCATCGAAGGTCGCCGGCGGCTCCATCGCGACGAGACTCATCAGCTGGAGCAGGTGGTTCTGGAGGAAGTCGCGGCTGGCGCCCGTCGCCTCGTAGAACGCGCCACGATTCTCGACGCCGATCGACTCGGCGACCGTGATCTGGATATGGTCGATGTGGCGGCGGTTCCAGATCGGTTCGAAGATGCCGTTACCGAAGCGGAAGACGAGCAGATTGCGGACGGTCTCCTTGCCGAGGTAGTGATCGATCCGGTAGACCTGTGGCTCGCGGAAGACCTTGCCAAGCTCGCGGTTGAGCCGGATCGCCGAATCCAGGTCGTGGCCGAACGGCTTCTCGATGACGACCCGCCGCCAGCCGCCCTCGTGCCGCTCGTGATCGAGCCCGACCCGGCCGAGCTGGCCGACGATCTCGGCGAACTGCGAGGGCTGGGTCGCGAGGTAGTGGAGGTGATTGCCGCGGCTGTTCTGCTCCTTGTCGATCTCCGCGAGGCGCGTCGCGAGGACGTCGTAGCCGGGCGGATCGTCGAAGTCGAGGCGGAGATAGCGGATCCGACCGGCGAATGAACGCCAGGCCGCCTCGTCGAGCGGCAGGACCCGCGAGTACTTCTCGGGCGACGCCCGGAACTCGGTGCGGAGCGTCTCGTCGTCATACTCCCGCCGGCCGACCGCCAGGACGACGAACTCGTGCGGCAGGAGGTTCGTTCGCCACAGCTGGTAGAGCGCCGGGACGACCTTGCGGTGGGCGAGGTCGCCGGTGGCCCCGAACAGGACGAGGGTGCTCGGGTCGGGAACACGCTCGAGACGGAGGCCCTCGCGGAGCGGGTTGTCTTCGACTTTTTGCGGACGCTTCTTGCCGCCTCGGGCAAGGCGGACCTCACGCATCGTCCGCGGGGCGTCCTTCAGTCGCGGCGAGGGATAGGGCGGATTGTCGGGCGCGGTTTCGGGCGCCGTCGTAGGGCCGCCCGGCTTCGTCGTCCGCCGTTTCGGGATCGTCGTGTCAGTCATGATCGGGTGGCACTCAATCCGTCTTCACTTCAGGCCCGCCGAATTCATTGCGGAGTGCCGCCAGCACCTTGGCGCCGTACGAGTCGTCCTGGCGCGATCGGAACCGGGTCAGCAGCGACAGCGTGATGATCGGGGCCGGGACGTCGTGGTCGATCGCCTCCTGGACCGTCCAGCGCCCCTCGCCCGAGTCGGCGACAAAGCCCTTGAGGTGCTCGAGGTCCGGGCCATTCGCCCGGAAGGCGCGGCCGGCCAGCTCGAGCAGCCACGAGCGGACGACGGAGCCCTGCATCCACAGGTCGGAGATCGCCGCCAGGTCGAGCTCGTAGTCGCTCGCGTGCAGGATCTCGAAGCCCTCGGCGTAGGCCTGCATCAGGCCGTACTCGATGCCGTTGTGGACCATCTTCACGTAGTGACCGGCGCCCGGACCGCCGACGTGGAGGTAGCCGCCCTCCGGGGCCAGCGACTTGAAGATCGGCTCCAGCGGCTCGACCGCGTCCTTCTCCCCGCCGACCATGAGGCAG
>DATHGS010000270.1:0-2778 GCA_035490155.1 Candidatus Methylomirabilota bacterium
GACTGCTCTCGACCCGACGATCGGCATTGTCGGAGGCGTCCTTCGAAGCGCCCGCTCCGCGTTCCTCGAGCGGGACGACGCCGGCACTGACTGGCAGGCGTTGAACCCGGACGTCGCGAGCCAGATCGCGGTCCCGCTGACCGCCGACGGCGAGACGGTCGGCGTCCTGTCGATCGAATCAACGCCCGCGATGCCGCTCACGCCGGCCGACCTCCGCCTGATCGAGACCGTCGCCGAACGGCTGTCAGTCGCCCTCGTCCTGGGACGCGAGCAGGAGGCCCTGAAGGAGCGGGCACGGCTGTTCACGGCGCTCAACGAGTTCGCCCAGGCCGCCGGTGCGATGGTCGACGAGGACTTTCTCGCCGCCACCCTCCTCGACGGTATTGCCGGTGTCGTCACCCACGACGCGGCCTGGCTCACCCTGCTGGACCGGGACGGAATCCGGCACGTCATCCGAGCCGTTCGCGGGGACGACGTCGATCCCCTGGCCGTCGGCCGCGACGCGCAGTCCTACGATGGCCCGACCGCCCGTGCAATCCGGCGCCAGGCCCTCGTCGCCGAGCGCCACGTCGCCGACAGCTCGGCCCGGGCGAGGTTGATTCCGTGGAAGGCGAAGTCCGGTTCGATGGTCGCGGTCCCGCTCATCCACGATGGCGCCGTTCTCGGCACCTTTGTCGTCGGCCGCGTGGGACCCGACGCCGCGTTCACGGAGCTCGAACGCGAAGTCCTGACCCTCATGGGAGCGCAGGCTGCACTGGCCGCGGCAAACGCGCGCCTCCTCGCGGAGGTCCACGCGCTCGCGATCCGGGACCCGCTCAGTGGTCTCTTCAACCGCCGCCATTTCGACGCGACCGTCGAGCACATGCTTGCGCGCTGGCGGCGCGATCGAGCAGACGCCAGGCCGATCGCGGCGATCATGTTCGACCTCGATCACTTCGGCCTGCTGAATAACACCTACGGGCACCAGGCCGGTGACGCGGTTCTCCGTGAGTTCTCGGGGATCCTGCTCACGCGCTTCCGGTCTGCCGACCTCGTCGCGCGCTACGGCGGCGAGGAGTTCGTGGTCATCCTGGAGGGATCAACGGTGGTAAACGCGGCATTGGTTGCCGAGGAGATTCGGCTCGACCTGGAGGCCCGCGTGGTCCGTGGCCCCGACGACCAGGAGGTCCGGGTGACCGTTTCGGCCGGCTGCGCCCAGATCGACCCCTCGAAACCGACCCGAGAGGCGCTGATCGAGCAGGCCGATATCGCGCTCTTCGCCGCCAAGCGGGCCGGTCGCAACCGCGTCGTCAGCGCCTGATCGAATCGCCGAACCCTCAGCGACGGCTCGTCACCGCCGCCGCCGACTTCGTGGCGAACGCCCGCAGGACGATTTCGTGTCGGGAGCCCAGCGAATCGATGAGCACGATCGGCTCGCCCGACTGCGTGACGTGCTTGCCCGCCTTGTCGGTCACCTCGAATCGGTCGCCACGCTTCTGGCGGATCCGGATGTCCGCCTTCGAGGTTCGATCGGCAACGATCTCCGTGACGACCCTGCTGTGAGGCGGTCGGACGAACCTGATCCCGAGGCGCCGTCCATGTCCGAGATTGGCGGTGTGCACGACATCGACGACGACGACCACGTACCCCTGTGCCCGGCCTCGAAAAAAGGCGATGAACACCGCCAATAGCCCGAGCGCCGCAACGAAACCGAGAATGGCCAGGATCGGCAGGATGGCGGGATTGCACTGGATGGCCGATCCACACGGCATGACCGAGTCGGACAGGGGCGATGCGTCGCTCAGGCCGGTCGCATTCTCGGCGAACGCCCGACAGACGTAACCGACTCCATTAGTGAGGTCGCTGACCTGGGTCGTCGGATTGTCGGCCGACGTGGTGTCGGCTGTCGCGGGCCACGTGCCGCCGCCGTCGCCTGAACACTCGTAGTGATACCCGGCGACCTGCGTCGCGTCGAGGGGCGCGACGCTGATCTGCAGCGCCCGATTCAGCGGCTGGACCGACGGCTTCCCGGGTGCGCCCGGGAGCGCCAGCGGCGTTGGCGACGGTGCCGGGGTCGGTGACGGCGTTGGCGAGGGCGAGGGACTGGGGGTCGGGGCGACCGTGAACGTGCAGGTGACGTCCTGGAGGGCGACGCCGACCGCGTTGCCCGCCTCGTCGGGTGTCTGGAACACGACGGTCGGCCAATCGAACACAGCCCCGCTGACGCACGCGGGCATGTTGCGGACGATCCGCAGGCTGAGGAGACCGGCCTCGAGCGCGCCCCGCTCCTTCGGATCGAGGCCCATGCCAACCGGCAGCAATGCGAACGGTGAGCGGGTCCCGAAGAGCCGGTTGAGTGCGATCGGCACCTGGCTCGCGGGGACGCCCCTGACGTCATGCTTCCCGTCCGTGAACAGGATCATCGCCGGTCGGACCGCGTCCGCCGGAAGGTGCTTGGCGGCCTGCTCCATGGCCGCGACGTAGTTCGTGTCGATGCCGATCGACTTGGTGAGGGCCGGATCGAGACCCTTCCGGTAGGCGGTTGCGACGGTCCTCAGGCAGGTTGCGAACTGGGTGACCGTCGCCGGGCTGTTGAGCAGCTTCAGGTCGGCGCAGCCCGGTTGATCGGCCGCCTTCGTGGCGAATCGGACGAGCGAGACGGTCGCATCGCCGGCGATGAGGTCGGCCGACGTGGCGTCGACGCGAGCGGCGATCCCCTCGAGCGCGGCGCCGAAGCGATTCCGGTTTGCCGAGTCCTGGAGGATCGAGGCCGAGAAATCGAAGACGAGGACGACCTCG
>DATHGS010000271.1:0-6462 GCA_035490155.1 Candidatus Methylomirabilota bacterium
CCTGAACGCCTCGCGGGTCAGCCGGACGTCGCCGGGACTGTCCTCGACCAGGAGAACATCGACGGGTGTTCGTCGGGAAATCGTCATGCTCTCTTCTCGGATCGAGCCAGGTCGAAGCTGAACGTGGAGCCTTGCCCAACCGCCGATGCGACAGACAGGTCGCCGCCGTGCCGGTCGACGATCTTCTTGCAGATGGCCAGTCCGATCCCCGTTCCGGAGAACTCGTCCCGCTTGTGTAGCCTCTGGAACATACCGAAGATCCTTTCGAAAAACTGCGGGTCGATGCCCAAGCCGTTGTCCTTGATCGCGAACGTCCACCGCGCTCCGTCATCCTTTGCGGCAGAAAGATGGATCTGCGGGATGCCGGGATGCTGGTATTTGATTGCGTTGCCGATGAGGTTCTGAAAGAGCTGGACCAGCTGCATCCCGTCCGCCTGAACTGTCGGCAGGGGATCATGGGTCACGAGCGCGCCGCTGTCCTTGATAGCCCAATGAAGGTTCTGGAGCGCCTGCTCCAGGGCGAATTCGCTGGAGGTATCCACGAGCTCGTTGCCTGTCGTCGCGACGCGTGAGAATGCCAGCAGATCCTCGATCAGCTGCTGCATCCGGATGGCTCCATCGACCGCGAACGCGATGAATTCATCAGCGTCGTCGTCGAGCTTGCCCTTGTACCGTCTCGATAGCAGCTGGGTGTAGCTGGTGACCATCCGCAGAGGCTCCTGCAGATCGTGCGAGGCAATGTAGGCAAACTGCCCCAATTCCTCGTTCGAGCGGTTCAGCTCCGCGACGTTCTGCAGAAGGTTCACCTCGGCCGCCTTGCGCACGCTGATATCGCGGATCGCGGCGGTGACGAGGATCCCGTCGGCGCTCTCGAGCGGGCTGAGCATGATCTCGATCGGGAACTCGCTGCCGTCGTTCCGTCGCCCCGACAGCTCGATCCCGGTCCCGATCTGCTGAGCCAGGGCGTCCGACGCGGATCGCAGATCGTCGGCGATGAGCCGCTCGGCGAAGCCTTCGGGGATGATGTTCTTGACCTGCTGGCCGATCAGCTCGTCGCGGGGATAACCGAACTGGTTCTCGGCCTGGACGTTGAGCAGGACGATCTCGCCGCTCTGGTTGACGACCACCATTGCATCCGGCGCCGCCTCGAGCAGGCCGCGATACCTTCCCTCCATCTGGCCAAGGTGCTCCTCGGCAGCTCGGCGAACGCTGATGTCGCGGATCGCCGCCGTCACGAGGATCCCCTCCGCGCTGTCGAGCGGGCTGAGCATGATCTCGATCGGGAACTCGCTGCCGTCCTTGCGCCTCGCGGACAGCTCGATCCCGGTGCCGATCTGTTGGGCCAGGGCGTCATCCGCGGACCGCAGGTCATCGGCGATGAGGCGCTCGGCAAAGCCCTCCGGAATGATGTTCGTCACCTGCTGACCGACGAGCTCGTCGCGGGAGTAGCCGAACTGGTTCTCCGCCTGGACGTTCAGGAGGACGATCTCGCCCCCCTGGTTCACGACGACCATTGCATCAGGCGCGGCCTCGAGCAGTCCGCGGTAGCGTCCCTCCATGGCGGCCAGGTGCGTCTCGGCGGCCTTGCGCACGCTGATGTTGCGGATCGCTGCGGTGACGAGGGTCCCGTCGGCGTTCGCGAGCGGGCTGAGCATGATCTCGATCGGGAACTCGGAGCCGTCCTTGCGCCGCCCGGTGAGCTCGAGCCCGGCCCCGATCTGCTGGTCCAGGGCGTCCTCGGCGGATCGCAGGTCGTCCGCGATGAGCCGCTCGGCAAAGCCCTCCGGAATGATGTTCGTGACCTGCTGCCCGATGAGCTCGTTGCGGGGATAGCCGAACTGCTTCTCCGCCTGGACATTCAGCAGGACGATCCCGCCGTGCGTGTTGACGACGACCATCGCGTCAGGCGCCGCCTCCAGGAGGCCGCGGTACCTGCCCTCCATCCGGGCGAGATATCGTTCCGCCGCCTTGCGGACGCTGATATTGCGGATCGCGGCCGTGACGAGGACCCCTTCGGCGCTGTCGAGCGGGCTGAGCATGATCTCGATCGGGAACTCGCTGCCGTCCTTGCGTCGCCCGGCGAGCTCGATCCCCGTGCCGATCTGCTGGGCCAGGGCGTCTGCCGCGGATCGCAGGTCGTCGGCGATCAGGCGCTCGGCGAAGCCGTCCGGAATGATGTTCGTCACCCGCTGGCCGACGAGCTCGTCGCGGGAGTAGCCGAACTGCTTCTCGGCCTGGACGTTGAGCAGGACGATCTCGCCGCTCTGGTTGACGACGACCATGGCATCTGGTGCCGCTTCGAGCAGGCCGCGGTACCGGCTTTCCATCTGGCCAAGGTGCTCTTCGGCCGCCTTGCGCACGCTGATGTCGCGAATGGCCGCGGTGACCAGGATTCCTTCGGCGCTGTCCAGCGGGCTGAGCATGATCTCGATCGGGAACTCGCTGCCGTCCTTGCGCCTGGCGGACAGCTCGATGCCGGTGCCGATCTGCTGGGCGAGTGCGTCCTCGGCCGACCGCAGGTCGTCCGCAAGCAGCCGCTCGGCGAAGCCGTCGGAGATGATGTTCGTGACCAGCTGCCCGAGGAGCTCGTCCCGGTGGTACCCGAACTGCTTCTCGGCCTGGAGGTTCAGCAGGACGATCTCGCCGGCCTGGTTGACGACGACCATCGCGTCCGGTGCCGCCTCGAGGAGCCCGCGATAGCGACCCTCCATCTGGACCAGGTCCTGCTCCGCGGCCTTGCGGGCCGTGATATCGACGACTGTGGCGTAGACCTGGAGACCACCGGCGTGATGGACCGGTGAGAGGCTGATCTCGACCGGGAATTCCGTCCCATCCTTCCGGCGTCCCGAAAGGTCGAGCCCGTAGCCCATCGATCGCGCCACGGGATGCGCGAGAAAACCGGTGCGGTGTGTCCGGTGCTGTCCGGCGATCTGCTCTGGCAGGAGCAGCTCGATCGGCTGTCCGAGCAGCTCATCACGGCCGTAGCCGAACGTCTCGACGGCCTGCGGATTTGCGTACGTGATGCTCCCGGTCGTGTCGATCGCGACCATCGCGTCAGGGGCAGCCTCGAGGACGTCACGGAAGCGCCGTTCGCTGTCGGCGAGGGCGGTGTCCGCGGCCTTGCGCACGCTGATGTCACGGATCGCCGCCGTGACGAGGATGCCCTCGGCGCTCTCCAGCGGGCTGAGCATGATCTCGATCGGGAACTCTGTGCCGTCCCTGCGCAGACCCGTCAGCTCGATCCCTGTGCCGATCTGCTGGGCGAGGGCGTCCTCGTCCGACCGCAGGTCGTCCGCAAGCAGCCGCTCGGCGAAGCCGTCGGGGATGATGTTCGTGACCAGCTGCCCGAGGAGCTCGTCGCGGTGGTACCCGAACTGCTTCTCGGCCTGCAGGTTCAGCAGGACGATCTCGCCGGCCTGGTTGACGACGACCATCGCGTCCGGTGCCGCTTCTAGGAGACCTCGGTACTTCGCCCCTGCCTCTTTGCTCTCGCTCAGATCGTGACTGAACTCGGAGAAGCCGCGCAGGGCCCCGGCAGGATCGCGCAACGCAGTGATGGTCACGCCGGCAAGGAACTGTGACCCGTCCTTGCGAACGCGCATGCCCTGTTCCTCGTACCGCCCGCCCGATTCCGTCATCCGAAGCACGTCCGCGGGTCGGCCCTGAGCGACATCCTCCGGGGGGAAGAAGCAGGAATAGTTGCGACCGATGATCTCGTCGGCCGAGTAACCCTTGATTCGTTCCGCGCCGGCGTTCCAGCTGACGATCTGTCCCTCTGCGTCCATCAGATAGATCGCGTAGGCCTCGATCCCGTCGAGGAGCATTCGGTAGCTTTCCTCGCTTTCTCGCAGTGCCTCCTCGACACGCCGGCCGCTGCCCTCCATCTGGGCGAGGTGCGTCTCCGCCGCCTTGCGGACGGTGATGTTGCGGATGGCCGCGGTGACAAGGACCACTCCGTCGGCGTTCTCGAGCGGACTGAGCATGATCTCGATCGGGAACTCGGAGCCGTCCTGACGGCGACCCGTGAGCTCGAGCCCCGCGCCGATCTGCTGATCGAGGGCGTCCTCGGCGGATCGGAGATCGTCGGCGATGAGCCGCTCGGCGAAGCCATCCGGGATGATGTTGGTGACCTGCTGCCCGATGAGCTCGTTGCGCGGGTAGCCGAATTGCTTCTCCGCCTGGACGTTGAGCAGGACGATCTCGCCGGCCTGGTTGACGACGACCATCGCGTCGGGCGCCGCCTCGAGCAGGCCGCGATACTTCGCCTCGGCGTCGCCGCGGACCTTGCCCTTGCGCGCGTTCAGCACGTGACACCCCGATGTGACGTCCGCGTTCCAGCGAGCAGCCGTCTGTGCCAGTCGGTCAGGAGCCGGTTGGAGGAAGCCATCGCCACACGGTGCCACCCCCGCAATCTCCACAACAGTCCACCAAGGCGGTTGGACCGATGTGTCATTCGTTCTCCCGGGCGTACGTGAAACGCGTTAGGTCGCTCGCGATCCCAAAGGCCCGCGTTCGGGGGCGCCGGCCACGCGAGGCCCCGGCCGCGCATCAGACCCACCGTAGCCGCCAGCCGGGCGCGCCCATGACGATGTAAACCCTCCCACGACAACAAGCGGCACGCCCGCATGACCGACGTTCAGCGAAGGACGATCAGGGCGTCGAGGCTCACCCTGGCGTGTCCGGGTGTCCCCAGGTTTCGGATCGTGAAGGTGTGGTCCGGGGGTTGATATGGGCCCATGGGGTCGGCCGGGCGGGTGAAGGTCGGCGGTGCGCCTACGGTCGATGCAGGTGGCCTGACTCCTGGCGACCACCGATCACGCGGCGATCGTCGAGAAAGGCCGACCTGCGCCGTCCGGCTCCATCTACGACCTTCGCGGTATGAACGCGTAGAACGGACGCGTAGATCCGGTGACGAACGCGTCATGGCCGCCGCGGTACGAACCGCCCACGATTGCGAGATGCGCGCTCCATCCCACGGCCCGGCTGTACCCGCGCTCGGGCCTGCGCTCCGCCGCGCGACGATCCTGCTCGCGCCGGCGGCTCTGTCGTTCGCGGTCGGCTCATTCGTTGCGGGGTTCGTCTTCGCCGATCCCGCGATGGAGCGTACGGCAGCCGTCCTTGCCGCCGGTGCCGCCGTCTTCGCAGTGGCCTGGCAGCTGCTCCAGCGAGGCCTGGTTCGGCCGGCGGCGCTGCTGCTCACCGTGACGCTGCTCGTCCTGCCGATCCTGTTCGCGGCTGTCCAGCCGCCGACCTTCGCCTCCTTTCCGCTCGTCCCCCTGCTCGGCGTTGCCTTCGCCCTGCCGTTTCTCGAAGGTCGCCGACTCGCGGCGCTGATGGCGCTGGCATGCCTCAGCTCCGCTGGCACAGCGGCGATCCAATCGATCGCTCCGCACGACGACCGGCTGCCGGACTGGTTCTTCGCAACATTCAACGTGCTCGGCCTTCTCGCCCTCGTCGGCGTGTTGCTGATCCTTCTTGGGGCGTTCAGCAACCGGCTCCACCGCTCGCTCCGCGAGGTGACCGTCTCGGCGGTGGCGCTCGCCCATCAGGCGACCCACGACTCGCTGACCGGGCTGGCCAACCGTCAGGCCGGGCTTGCGCAGGCACAGGCCGTGCTGGACGGACCACAGCCCGATCGGGTGGGAGCGGCGGTGCTCTACATCGACGTCGACGAGTTCAAGCGCATCAATGACACCCTCGGGCACCTCGCCGGCGACGCCCTCCTCGAGCGGGTCGGGCAACGCATCGCCACCGCCACGTCGACCGGAATCACGGCTCGGCCCGGCGGCGACGAGTTCATCGTCGTCATTGCCGGGCCAGTCGATGTCGCCGCGGCAGGCCGGGCCGCCGGGGCGATCACCGACGCCCTCACTGTTCCATTCACGGTGCACGGCCGCGATGTACGCGTCACGGCCAGCATCGGCATCGCCCCTCTTGACGATGCGATGACAGCCGAGGAGATCCTCGCCCGGGCCGATGCCGCGATGTACACGGCCAAGCGCGCCGGCAAGGGTCTGACTGCGGTGTTCGACCCGACGATGTTCGCCGAGCTGCATGCCCGGCTCGAGCTCGAGGGCGAACTGCGCGTGGCCCTGGAAGCCGACCAGTTGCGCCTCGAATACCAACCGATCCTCGACCTCGCGACCGGACGGATCGTCGATCTCGAAGCCCTCCTCCGCTGGGACCACCCGTCGGGCCGGAATGTCGGGCCGGCCGAGTTCATCCCCGTCGCGGAGGAATCGGGTCTCATCGTCTCGCTCGGCCGGTTCGTGCTCGACCGCGCCCTCGCCGACCTCCGAGTCCTCGAGGATGAGCTCGGCCAGGCGCGGCGCCCGATGATGAGCGTCAACCTGTCGGCCCGCCAGCTCGGCGATCCGGGTCTCGTCGACATCGTCGCGAAGTCCCTGGCGGACGCAGGCCTGGCGGGGAGTGCACTTCGACTCGAGATCACCGAGACGGCGA
>DATHGS010000272.1:0-3388 GCA_035490155.1 Candidatus Methylomirabilota bacterium
ACCGAGATCACGACCAGCCTCGATCGGATCAACGCGCGGCTGTCGGCCAGCCCGGCGCCCGGCGCCTCGGCCGCGGCACCGGCGCCGACTGCCGACTCCGGCCTGGCCGACGCAGTGAGCGCAGCCCAGACCACCGCCACGCAGGCGCGCGAAGCGGCGTCGAACGCCCTCGTCGTGGGGATCCTCGTCGGCGCGTTGGGAGTGATTCTCGGTGGCGCCGCCCTCGTCCTCCTCGTCCGACGGCCACGAGGCGCCTGAAGCGATGTTCGGGTCCCGGACCGGACTGGGCGTCGGCGTAACCGGCCTCGCGCTGGTCGCGCTGCTCGCCCTCGCCGGTCCGGTCGACGCGCACGCGCTCCCGCAATCCTCGAGCCCGATCGCGGGTGCCACGCTGTCGACGCCGCCCTCGAAGGTCACGATCACGTTCGGCGAGAGACCCGATCCCAAGCTCTCGTCGATCAGCGTGCTCGATTCGACTGGTACATCCGTGACGGCCGGCCCGACTACGGCGTCGAGCGGCGACCCGCTGACCCTCGAGGTGCCGCTCAAAGCGTTGACCGGCGGCGTCTACACGGTTTCCTGGCGCACCGTGTCGGCCGTGGACGGCCATCGAGCGACGGGTTCCTTCGCGTTCGGCCTCGGCACGGCGCCGTCCGCTTCGGGCGGTGGCTCGACCCCGGGAGCGGTTGAGACGAGCTCGACGGGACCGTCGCCACTGGCGGTCATCGGCCGCTGGCTGCTGTACGTCGGGCTCGTGGTCCTGCTCGGTGTCAGCTTCTTCGGCGCGGCGATCGCTAACGTCCCGCCGCTGGTGGTCCGACGCGTTCTGCCCGGCGCATGGATCCTCGCCGCGATCGGCACCGCCGTCGTGGTCGCCGACCAGGTCATCGAAGCTGGCGTTGACATCGGACAGGTCGTCGGGACGTCGTTCGGACCGGCGATCCTCGAACGTGTGGCGCCCCTGGTAGTCGCCGGCATTGCCGTCGCCCTCGGTGCCCGCACCGCCTCCAGGTACCGGCTGGTCCTGGCGATCGTGGCACTGGCCGCAGCCGGCGCGATCCTCGCCGACGTCATCTCGAGTCACGCGGCAGCGGGTCAGAACCCCACGATCGACGTGGCCGTTCAGTCGCTTCATGTCCTTGCCGTCGGGCTCTGGATGGGTGGCCTGATCGGCCTGCTCGTCACGCTCGGCCGGAGGCTCCCGGACGAGGCGACGGCCCGGGCGGCGAGACGGTTCTCGTGGGTCGCGACGGTGGGAATCGCGACCGTGGCAGGCACCGGCGTCCTCCGTGCGATCAGCGAGGTCGGGACGATCGCCGCGCTCTTCTCGAGTGACTTCGGCCGGCTCCTGATCGCGAAGACGGCATTGCTCGGCGTCCTGGCGCTCCTCGGCGCGGTCAACCATTTCCGCAACGTGCCGGCCGCCGGCCGCGTATTGACCGGCCTCCGACGGTTCGGCACCGTCGAGATCCTTATCGGCGGCACGGTCGTGTTGCTGGCAGCCGCCCTCGTCAACGTCGCGCCGCCGTCCTCCGTGGCCGCAGCCGGACCGACCCCGTCGACGAGTCCTGCTCCCGCGCCGCTCGTCGTGACCGGCAGCGACTTCGGCACGTCGGTCCGGATCAGCCTCGAGATCTCGCCGGGTCTGACCGGCTTCAACACGTTCCGGGCGACCGTCACCGACTACGACACGGGTGCGCCCGTCACCGCCGATGGTGTGACGCTGCGCTTCTCGATCCCGGCCCGCTCCGATGTCGGGGGCTCCCGCCTGGACCTCGCGCCGACCGGCGCGGGCGTGTTCAGCGCGACCGGCGGCAACCTCTCGCTCGATGGCGCGTGGCAGATCACCGCCCTGGTCGCGAAGGGGACATCGTCGGTGGAGGTGCCGCTGACGGTCCTGGCGGAGGCGACGCGCCAGCAGGTTGACGTCAACAAGGTGACGGGAATCCCGACGATCTACACCGTGCACCTCTCGGCCGGTCGCACGGTCCAGGTCTATCTCGACCCGGACAAGCCCGGCCAGAACGATTTCCACGTGACGTTCTTCGACGCCGCGGGGACCGAACTGCCGGCGACGAACATCACCGCAAGTGTCGCGAGTGGTGCCGGGGCGCCCCGGCCGTTGACCGTTCGCACGCTCGAGCCCGGTCACGTCGTGGCGACCGTTACGGTCCAGGCCGTGCCGCAGGTGTTCGACATCGTCGGGACCGCGCCGGGCGGCGACCAGGTCCACGCCCAGCTCGTCATCACGCCCGGTTCGTGATGGTGACGAGGCGATCCGCGTTCCCGATGTACGCTCCGATGCCGCTGCGGCGATGTTCTCGAGCGCACGTCGACCCCCCGGTCCAACGATGAGGCTGCGATGACCACGATCCTGTCCCGACCACTTGCTGCCGCACTCCTGGTGGCGATCGTCGCCGCGTGCAGCGCGTCGCCGGCCAGCGCGCCGGCCGCCAGCGCGGGCGCGTCCGCGCCGGCGGCGTCGGGCAACCGGCCGTCGTCACCGGCGGTCGTCGCGATCGTCAAGCCGACGACCGGCGAGAGCGTGACCGGGACGACCGTCCATGTCGTGCTGACCCTGACCGGCGCGCAGATCGTGAGCGCGACGACGACGAACATCACGCCGGACCAGGGCCACGTCCACCTGTACGTCGACAACCTGCTCGTGTCGATGAACTACGGCCTCGAGCAGGATCTGCCGGTCCACGCGGGAACCTACGTCCTGAAAGCCGAGTTCGTCGCGGCCGACCACGCCCCGTTCAACCCGCGGGTCTGGTCGCCCGAGGTCTTCTTCACCGTCAAGTGAGACGACGAGCGGCGGTCCCTTCGCTCCTGGGCGGCCTCGCCGTCATCGTGGTGTCCCAGCTCGCCGCCCCGCTCGGGTCACCGCCGCTGTACGACGGGGTCGTCGTCCAGGATCCATATCGATACGTCGTTCCGGGGCCGGGCCAGGAAGGCTCGCCGACCTCCTTCCTCACCCCGCTGCCGGTCGACGGAACGACGAGCCCGCGATTCATCGCGGCCACATCCGAGAGTCCGCCGCAGGCAGAGTTGATTGCGCCACCCGGTGCCTTCGTCACCGGGGCGGGTGTCACGACGCTCGCCGTCTCTATCGATCCGATCGAGGCCCCGGCGCCTCCGTCCACCGGCACGATCGCGGGCAACGTCTATCGCTTCGCGGTTGCGGATCAAACGGGTGTCGACCTTGCCGTCACGCAGGGGACCGTGCCCACCCTGATCCTGCGTGCGCCGGACGGGGTCGTCGACGCGACGATCGCCCGCAACTCCGGCGGTGCCTGGCAGGAGTTGCCGACCCAGCCAGCCGGTCAGCCGGGCATCTTCCTCACGAACGTCAGCGAGCTCGGGGACTTCGCCCTGATTGCGGCGT
>DATHGS010000273.1:0-2183 GCA_035490155.1 Candidatus Methylomirabilota bacterium
GAGCAGCGTTTCCAGCTCCCCATCGTGCTGTTCGACAACCTCCTCGATGGGGTCGGGTCCGGTCGGGTCACACTCGCCAACGAGGCCGGCGTCCAGCTGCTCGTGGGTCACCTGGCCGAGGTTCACGGGCATCGCCGGATCGGCTACGTCGGCGGCATCGAGAGCGAGACGTCCGGGGCGGAGCGCCTGGCCGGGTACGAGGTGGGCATGCTCGGCAACGGCCTCCAGATCGACAGACGCTGCGTTCGACCTGGCGACTGGACGGAGGCGGCCGGCCGCGCCGAGACGGCGGCGCTCCTGAAGCTCGACGATCGCGTGACCGCGATCGTCTACCCGTGCGCTGACCTCGCGCTGGGCGGCCTCACGGAGCTGCGTGCCCGCGGCGTGTCCGTGCCCGACGAGGTCGCGATCGTCTGCTTCGACGATTCGGACGCGGCTCCGCTGCTCGATCCGCCGCTGACCGTCCTCGCCCGGCGCGATCGCGACATCGGCGATCTCGCCGCGTCGATGGTTCTCCGTGCACTCGAGCACACCGGCGCCGGGGCGATGGACGTCCGGATCTCGATGGAACTTGCGGTTCGTCGATCGTGCGGTTGCGCGCCATCGGCACCGACCCTGCCGGCCGCACGGCCCCGACCGGCAACACCGGGCGTCCTCGAGTCGACAACGGACGACGATGCCACCGGCGGCGCCCGTGTCGGCTGAGCGGATGCGGGTCGCCAGCGCGCCGGTCTCGTTCGGCGTCGACGAGATCATCGTGGACGACGCCTGGATGCCCGGGCCCGACGAGATGCTCGACTGGATGGTCGACATCGGCTTCGAGGGCACCGAGCTCGGGCCACCCGGCTTCATGGGCAATGCGGCGCAGCTTCGCGAGCGTCTCTCGACGCGCAAGCTGCAGCTCGTGGGCGCGTTCCTGCCGCAGCATTTCAGCCGCGACGAAAAGGCCGAATGGGACCGTGCCTGGCTGCGCGACAGCCTCCAGCTCGTCCGAAACGGCGCCCCGGACGGGTCGCGCACGTTCGCGATCCTGTGCGACCAGTTCGACGAGCCCGAGCGTCTGGCATTCTCCGGCCGCATTGCGGAGCACCCGGAGGCGTGGCTGTCGCCGGCCCGGTTCGAGACGCTGATGGCGAACCTCCATCGGGCGGCCGAGATCTGCCGCAACGAGGGCTTCGAGGTCGTCCTGCATCCGCACGCCGGAACGTACGTGGAAACGGCCGACGAGATCGCCCGGGTGATGGATCGGCTCGACCCGTCGCTTCTCGGCCTCTGCCTCGACACCGGCCATTTCCGATTCGGCGGCGCGGACCCGACGAAGGCTGTCGACGACTACCACGAGCTCATCCGCCACGTTCACATCAAGGACTGCAGGACGAAGGTAATGGACGACGTCAAGGCGAAGGGCAAGGGCCTCGAGGAAGCCCTGAGCCGCGGGGTCTTCTGCCAGCTCGGGCTCGGCGACTCCGGGATCGACTCGGTCATCGAGGCGCTCCGGCGCCACGACTACCGCGGCTGGCTGGTCATCGAGCAGGACCAGTTCCTGCGGGCGTCGGATACGCCGGAGTCTGTCGTGGCGGTCCAGCGGGCGAACCGCGAGTACCTGCGTCGGTTCGGGATCTGAGTTCGCCCCAGTGGAGGCCTGACGTGCCTTTCATCCGAACCGTCGCCGGCGACATCGACCCGACCGCGCTGGGCGTGACCTACAGCCACGAACACCTCGTGATCGACGGCGGACGGCCGGTCGAGATGTTCCCCGATTTTCGGCTCGACGATGTCGCGCTGATGGCCGCCGAGCTCGCCCCGGCCGTCACCCTGGGTCTCCTCAGTGTCGTCGACGCGATGCCGGCCGACGCCGGGCGGAACGTCCGGAAGCTGGCCGAGATCGCCCGACGGGCGGGCGTCCAAGTGATTGCCTCGACGGGTCTCCATCATGCCCGCTACTACGCGCCCGGCCACTGGTCCGAGCGAGCCAGCGAGGAGGAGCTCGCCGATCTCTTCGTCGCCGACGTGACCGAGGGCATCGACGAGCGCGACTACGGCGTCCCGATCGTCCGGCGGACGGAGCATCGGGCCGGCACGATCAAGGTGGCCGGCAGCGAGGGTGGCCCCTCCACCCGCGATCAGCGGGCGTTCGCCGCCGCGACCGACGCCCACCGCCGGACCGGCGTCCCGATCCTCAC
>DATHGS010000274.1:0-4479 GCA_035490155.1 Candidatus Methylomirabilota bacterium
TTCTTGGTGACCATCGGGACCCTGATCGATCCGGACGCCTTCGTCCAGGGGTTGCCGTGGCTCGCCCTCATCGTCGGGCTCGTCATCCTCGCCAAGGTCCTGCCTGCATACCTGTTGGCTCGGCTGATCGGGCTGCGGGCCCAGCCGGCCCAGCTCGCGGTCGGTCTCGGCCAGGTCGGCGAGTTCAGCTTCGTCCTTGGCTCGGCGGCGGCCGTCGCGGGCGCCATCGGGCCCGACGTCTATGCGGCGATCCTTGGTGCGGTGGTCGTCACGATCATCGGCTCGACCGTGATCGTCCGGCTCGGGAGCCGGCCGCACGAGGTGCTTGCGCCCTAGTAGAGCATCCGGGCGTCGGTCGGGAAGGCGAAGGAGAAGGCCGACGGCGGGAGTGGCGCGTCGGGCGCGTATGAGACCGCGGTCGCCTCGCGGGTGATCCGGCCGCCGATCCGCTCGATCAGGCGGAGGACGGTCCCGTCGGCACGGTCGAAGGCGACCTCGATCGTGAAGTCCGGCCGATCGGCGGCCATCTCGATCGTTCGCGGGTGGTCGCTGGTCACGACGATCACCTGGCGGTCGATGATCGTGTCGGTGCCGCTGACCCGGCAGCGGCCGGTGGCGAGCACGTTCTGGCAGTAGCCGGCGGGGTGAACGAACGTCTCCGGCAGGGTCTCCATCGGCAGGTCGGTCAGCGGGACGTAGACCTTCGAGGTGCCGGGGAGGTCACGATCGTCGAGCCCTCTGATGGCCATCCTTGGCGGCCGCCTGGTCCCGAGGTTGTGGGCCGAGGCATACGTCCGGACCGTTTCGCCATCGGACAGCCAGAGCTCGTAGTTGCCACGCGTTCCGCCGTCGGGCTCCGTCGTGGTGATGCGGGCTTCGCCTGGATGACGGAGCAGCAGGTCGATCGCGACGAGGTGTTCGCCGCGGGTGGTCGCGGTTCGCTCCTCGGTCCTCATGCGCAGCGTATCGAACCGCAGTTCGGCGTCACGGGCGAAGGTGAACAACTCGGCAAGCGTCGGTAGGCGGTCCGCCGGCAGGGCAGCAAGCTCTGGGCGCCGGCGCGTCTCTGCGCGATCGGTCAGGCCGGCGGCCTCGTTCCAGGGTTCGATCGACGTCATCGCCGGGATTGTAGCCGCCCAACAGACGGTGGCGGTGACGCGCAACGTTGGCGCCACCATCTGCCATCCACCCGCTTGACATTCGCTTTGACCGGTGTATATATGACGCATCACGATATATCGAGGGACGATGTATCGCACACTGAGATACGAGGGGTTCGCCATGTCGCCGCGTCGATCACTCATCGCAGCCTGGACAGGCCTCGCTCTGCTCGTCATGGTGACCGCCGGTGTCGCCTCGGGTGGCCGCGCGCTCCACGCTCGTGGGACGTTCGTGGATGCTTCCGGCCAGGACATCGGGTGGGTGCGCCTCGTCGAGGATGGAGCCGGCATCGTCCATGTCAACGTCCACGTGGCCGGGCTGACGCCGGGGCTGTACGGGATCCATATCCATGCGATCGGCGCCTGCGCGCCGACCTTCGCGGCGGCGGGCGGCCACTACAACCCGCTCGGTCACGAGCACGGTCTCGACAATCCGAACGGCGCACATGCCGGCGACCTGCCGAACCTCATCGTGAACGCTGATGGCGTCGGGCATCTCGATGCGACGACGGGCGGCGTCACGATCTCGGCCGGGCCGACGACCCTGTTCGACTCGACTGCGGGCGCCGTCGGGAGCGCTTTCATCATTCACGCCAACGAGGACGACCAGGTGACGAACGCCACCAACGGGAACAGTGGCGCCCGGGTCGCCTGCGCGGTCATCGAGGCCGGGTGACGAGATGGGCGGGCGACTCGGACGGTTCGGCGAGACGGCGATGTGGATCCTGGTCGCGCTCCGCGACGGCCCACACAATGTCACCCGGTTGCTCGACGACGTCCGAGGGCTCGACGGCCGTGTCGGCCCGGGAACCCTTTACGGCGCCGTCGCACGCCTCGAGCGGCTCGCCCTCATCGAGCCGACGACGAACGGGGGTGGTCGCCGAGCGTATCGTCTGACGGAGGACGCAGCGGCGGCGCCTGTTGCCGTTGCTCGAGGAGGGGTGCCGTCATGAGCAGGCTCATTCGACTCTACCCGAGGCCCTGGCGGGATCGCTACGAGGAGGAGTTCCTGGCACTACTCGAGGAACGTCCGCCGACGATGGGCGACCTGCTGGACACGGTTCGGGGCGCCCTCGACGCGCACCTGAATCCACAGGGGCAGGCGGAGCCGACGCCGTGGACGCACCGCATCCCGGGCCTGCTCGCCCTGATCGCGGGTGCGATGTGGTCAGTGGCGTTCATTGCATTCGTCTTCTGGCACGACAAGGCCTGGGAACTGGCAGGCCTGATCCCCGTTTCCATGCTCCTGATGTTCCTCAGCCTGCCCGGTGACTACATGGCGGCCCACGGGCGACAGATTGCCATTGCCCTGGGGGTGGTCGGTCTGTGCATCGTGGTTGCAAACCTTCCGTACTCGCCGTCCATCGCAATTGCCGGTGTCGCCGGCTACCTGATCGCCCTCGGCGGATTGCTCACGTTGGCTGCCATCCGGGCGGAGATCGGACCATCTGGACGGTGGACCCTCCTTGTTCTGGCGGTCCTCCTGCCCGCCGCGATCGGTTTTCCGGTCGCCTTTGGCCTCGGCAACATTTCCGAAGACGAGACGTGGTTGCTCGGGGTGCTCTTGCCATATGGGTTCGCATGGGTCCTCGTCGGCCTGCGGTTGGCGATCCGCGGATCCGCGACTCTCGTGGATCCTCCTCTCAACCCCATCGAACCGGAGGTTCGCGCAGCATGAACCAGTCGCTGGGGGAGCTCGGGCGGTTCGCCGAGCCGTCGCTCTACATCCTCGTGTCGCTGTCGGGCGGTCCGAAGCACGGCTACGCGATCATGACCGACGTCGAGGAGATCTCCGGCAGCCCGATGGGCCCGGGGACGCTGTATGGCGCCCTCGCCCGGTTGGAGCGCCGCGGTCTGATCGAGGCGCTCGAACCCGAGGATCGGCGGCGGCCGTACCGCCTGACAGCGCTCGGCGCGACGACGGTCCGGGCGCAGCTCGACAGTCTCAAGGGCTTCATCCGAACCGGCCTGGCACGCCTCGATGGGAAGGCGCCATGAGCTGGTTCTTCGGGGCGTCGGACGATGAGTGGCATTCCTGACGGTAGACCCGGAGAGCGGGAGGTCCAACCGAACACGATCGTCCGCCGCTCGATCCTGTCCGCTCGCGGCCACGGGCTCTCGCGCCGGCAGCTCCTCCAACGCTCGATCGCGGGGGCGATTGGCGTCTGGCTTGTCGAGGTGGCGGGCGGCTCGATCGGGTTCCTCTGGAGTGCGGCAAGGACTGGCCCGGCGAGGGTTCGCATCGGATCCCTCGACGACCTGATCCTCGCCAACGCCGGGCTACCTGTTTCAGAAGGATTTCCCGCCTACGTCGCCGAGGCGCGGGCGTTCATCATGACGATCGACCCCGACCGCGGCGGATGGTTCGGGGGTTCCGATCCAACGGGCGACGGAACGGCGCTCAACGTCAGGGCGCTCTCGCAACGATGTCCGCACCTCGGTTGCCGACCCAACCCCTGCGTCGAGGACTTCTGGTTCCACTGCCCGTGCCATCAATCGCGCTACGACCGCCTCGGAATCAAGCCGGAGGGCACGCGGTTCGGTCCCGCCGCGCGCTCGATGGATCGCTTTGCCATCGAGGTTGACGCCGCAGGGGTTCTCACCGTTGACACGTCGCACGTGAGCTTCGGGCCGCTGCCGATCGCGCTCGGCCAACCTGGCCTGATCCAACCCCGCGTCGCCCGAGGCTGCGGCGGGTGACAGATCGACGCAGACCCACGGGTGCGGCGCTGTTGCGCCTCTATCCCCGCGCCTGGCGCGCCCGCTATGAGAGCGAGGCGCTCGCGGTCCTCGCGGACATGACCGTCGACCGCCGCGCTCGCCTCGATCTCGTCAGGGGCGCCATCGATGCTCGGTTCCACGCTGGATCGCGATTACCCGCCGCCGCGGCCCTCCTGAGCGGCGGGACGTGGACGATCGCCGGCGTCGCCGTCCTGGGCCAGCCTGTCCCTCCGGACTGGCCTGGCTACCTCATCGAGATCCTCCCGCTGACGATCATTGCCGTCGTGTCCGGGCTCGTCGGGATCGTCGGCTGCTGGGCACGGCGGAGCGACAGCGCTGGCCGGCTCGGCACCCTCGGCGCCCTGCTCGCCATGACCGGTCACGTCGGTTGGGCCGTCCTGTTGGCTGCCACTCTGGTTCAGGCGGGATCGCCCCAGGCAACGTTCGTGTGTCAGGCGATCGCCCTTGTCGGCTGCCTGTTGGTCGGTCTCGTCCTCGTCCGGACGGACGACCTCCCGATCGGAGCGGCCATCCTCCTGGCCACGTCGGCCATGTTGTTCGGCTGGCCAGTCGCCTGGCTCGTGTTCGGCCTTGCATG
>DATHGS010000275.1:0-3197 GCA_035490155.1 Candidatus Methylomirabilota bacterium
GGTCCGGCCCGCGGGTCGCCGCCACCGCGATCGTCTTCCCGTCGGTCGACCACGCGAGATCCTCGACGTCGACGCCGCTCGCCGTGATCGCCCGTGGCTCCGCCGGCTTCGGGACGCGCGCAGGCCGGCCCCGTCGCGGCACCGGAGCATCGACGAGCCAGACCTGCGACCAGCCGCGCCGCCTGGACAGGAATGCCACCTGCTTGCCGTCCGGCGACCAGCGCGGCATCGACACGCCCGCCGGATGGCGTGTGATGACCTGGTCGCGCGAGCCGTCGGCCTCGATCAGCCACAGGGCGTCGTCGCGGACGTAGGCGAGGCGTCGACCGTCGGGCGACCACTGCGGATCCGAGACGTTCTTCTCCGAGGCCGTCAACTGGACCGGGAAGACGCCGCGGAGCGAGAGGCTGAAGAGCTGCCTCGCACCGGCCGCGTCCGCCGTGTAGGCGACCGTCCGGTCGCGCGGATGGAGCCGAAACTCCCGCGGCGATTCGATGGCCACGATCTGCTCGATCGAGAGGCCGCCGGCCGGGCGCGCCGGTGAGGACGTACGGTCGGTGGTCGGAGGCATCGTCACTCTCCCTCGGGCCAACCGATCCGCGCGGCCCACGGCGCGACCATCGCGAGATGCTCGCGAACATGGCCGTGCAGGTCGTCATACGCCCAGCTGAAGCCCTCCGGATCGAGCCATTCAGCGTCGGTCATCGCCCGGATGGCCGCTTCGAGTCGGGCTCGTCCGGCGACGTACGACGTCAGCAGCTCCTCCCGCGATTGCCCGCGGCGGGCGGCCACCTGGGTCGCGTTCCAGGCGTCGATGCCGCTGCTCGAGACCTCGTCCCAGCGCCCGCTCCGGCGGTGCTCGATGAGGGCATCGGTCGCCCGATCGAACCATGATGCAAGGTGGCCGACGTGGTCGGCGAGGTTCCAGCCCTCCGTCACGCCGGGCCTCGTCCAGGCCTCGCCCGGCATGCCCGAGATCGTCTCGTCGAACAGCGCGAAGATCGGGGCCGCGTCGGCCCAGAAGCGACCGATACCGGCGGCGAGCGCGCCGGGCCTGGGTATCGGATCGGGCCCAAGGGGGTCGTTCTCGACCTGGCGCGCCCGAAGACCGTCGGCCCACGGCTCGAGGACCCGGAGGTGATCGATGGCGTGGCCGTGGAGGATGTTGTAGATCCAACCCCAGGCGGCGTCACTGCGGATGGTCGCGAGCGGCACGGTCCGGACTCGTTCGAGCAGGGCGTGGCGGCCGAGCCTCGCGGCGGCGCGCAACTCGGCCGGCGAGCGGCGAGCGCCGACGTCGCGGCGACCCTCGTTGAACGTGTCGAAGTCGCCGCCGGCGTAATCATCGTCGGTCGGCCAGCGGCCGGTCGCGATCGCCCGATCGACATAGTCGACGCCGATCTCGAACCAGTCGACGACGTGGGCGACGTGATCGAGGAACGACCAGTCCGGGCCGCCGGCGTCCGAGGGGGCCGCGCCGGGCAGGCGCCAGGCAGCGTCATCGAGGCCTGCCCACACGGCTGTGAAGCGGTCCCACGCGGCCGCTTCGTCCATCCAGAAATCGCGTTCCGGTGTCCGAAAGTCGATCGACCCGATATCGGCCATCGACGCCCGCCGCAGATCGATGCGCGCGATCGACGCGACGGCGGCGAGCTGCCGATCGGGGCTCATCGCGTGACGATGCGCTCGCCGCTGCCCTCGACCGTTTCGCGGCCGACGCTCGCCTCGAGCTGGTCGCCCAGCTCGACCGTCCGCCGATAGGCTGCCCAGACGGCCTCGGACAGCACCGTCCGAAGGCGTCCCGACTCCAGCTCGTGGAGCGCGGCCGCGCTCGTCCCGCCGGGCGAGGTGACCATGTTCCGCAGCTCCGCCGGATGCATCCCGGACTGCTTTGCGAAGAGGGTGCTGCCCTCGAGGGTCTCGATGACGAGGTCATGGGCGATGTGCCGGGGAAAGCCCAGGTGGACGGCCGCGTCGATGAGGGCCTCCATCACCAGGAACACGTATGTCGGGCCGGTGCCGCTGACGGCCGTCGCCATCGCCACGAACTTCTCGTCGTCGACCTCGAGCTGGACGCCAAGCGTCCGGAGGAGCGCGCCGGCCTGCTCGCGCTGCTCGGCGGTCGTCTCCGGCGTCGCGTACCAGACAGTCACTCCCTTGCCGAGCCGGGCGGGGGTGTTCGGCATCGCCCGGATGACCTGGTCGTGGCCGAGGGTCCCCGTGAGCGCCGTCGTCGTAGCACCGGCGATGACCGACAGGACGAGCTGGCCGCGGCGGAGGTGCGGCCCGATCTCCCGCCCAACCTTGCCGAGCATCTGCGGCTTGATCGCGAACAGGATCACGTCGGCTCCCTCGACCGCCTCGACGTTGCTCGCGACGACCCGAATGCCGTACTCCCGGGCGAGATGGTCGCGCCGCTCGGCTCGAGGATGGCTGGCAACGACCTTGCCCGGCTCGACGAGCGCACTGCGGAGCAGGCCGGCAACCATGGCCTCGGCCATGACACCGGAGCCGACGGTCGCGATCGTGCGGTTGGCGAGGGGCGACATGGGGCGGAGTATCGCACGACCCGTCGGGCGGACAGGCGCCCTTCCTCAGCCGCGCGCGGGGGCGGGCCGGATTCTCGCCCGGCGAGCACATGTGACCAGTTTCGCAGCCTGCCGGGCTCCAGGGCCGCGCAAGCTCTCGAATCCGCAGGAAAATCTCGCTCGGCGAGCCAGGACGTCCGATTCGATGCGAGGCTCGCTCGATGTGCTCGTGGCACGAGAATCGATCGGCCGAGGAGGTGGCTCGGTAGGGCTAGGCCATGCAGCTCGCCAGAACGAAAAACCGGCCCGTTGTCGTCGCCTGGACATCCTTGAATCCGGCCGCCCGGAGCGCCGCGCCGAGCTCCGCCGGATCGCGCTGGACCTTGACGATCGTGAACTCCCGGCCGTCGGCCACTCGCCGCATCGCCCGATCGCCGATGACCGGCGGATGGTCGTCGGCGCCTGATTGGGGGTCCGCCAGCGAATCGATGATCGCGAGGATCCCGCCGGGCTTGAGCCATCGCCTTGCGAGCTCGAGGAACGCGGTCGTCCGGTCGCGATCGACATGGCTCAGCCAGAAGCCGAGAACGACCGCGTCGACCACCCGATCCGGCTCGGCCCACGCGTCGCGGAGGTGGATGTGGGCTCGCAGGCCATGGGCGAGCAGAC
>DATHGS010000276.1:0-2220 GCA_035490155.1 Candidatus Methylomirabilota bacterium
CCTGATCCACGCATCCGACGGCCCCGAGACGGCGATCACCGAGCTCGCCCTCTGGTTCCGCGCCGGCGAGCTGCTCGACTACGAGCGCGACATCGACCGCTGGGCCCTCGCCCCGGCGGAGTAGGGGAGGGCGCCAGCCGCCCCGGACCGCCAGCCGCCCCGAACCGCCGGCGGCCCGAACCGCGGCCGACCACAACCGCCAGCCGCCCCCAACCGCCAGCCGCGCCAACCCCGAATCGTCCGAAAACGAACGCCGCGGAAAACCACTTCCATTTTTCCGGATTGTCCGGATTCGGCATCCGCTTTCGGACGATCGCACAAAACAGAAGTGAATTCCGGCGCCGTGCGGAATCGGAGCATTTTGCCGTTGGCGGCGGCGGCCACGAAGGACAACGCCGGCCGCCACCCTCGACGCCGCTGGCCGTCTGCGCGGTGCCGCCGCGCCGCGCCGCAAGGCGGCGCCGCGCCACGCAACCCGGCCCCGGAACCCATTGCATGCCGTCCTATCCTGTAACGCACGGACGGTGCGGGGGTGCTAATGCCGGACAGCGTCACTCAGTTACGTGCGGCGGGACCTGTCGGGTCCAAGAAGAACCTCGTGGTTCTCGGGGACGGCTTCGGCAGCGCCGACCAGGCGACGTACGACAACTGGGTCCAGACCGCGCTGATCGACGGGGTCTTCGGACACGATTACTTCTACGAAGACGCCTCGGCCTGGAACATCTTCCGGATCAACCTGATCTCCACGGATTCCGGTGTCAACGTTCGGGTGTACGACGAGCACGGCACACCGGCGGACAAGAGCGACGACACCATCACCAGCACGACGTCGCGCAACACCGCGCTCGACATGATCTTCAGCGGCTCGTGGGCCCACTGCTGGATGGAGTACGGCGCCAACACGGAGACCCGGCTCCGGGCCGCCCTCAAGAAATGGGTGCCGGACTACAACTTCCTCCTGATCGTCCTCAACACCCCGAACTTCGGTGGATGCGGAGGCAGCGGCCGGGCCCACGTCACGCTCGGTAGCGGCTGGACCGTGATCGCCCACGAGTTCGGTCACGGGCTCGGCGGGCTCGCCGACGAGTATTGCGTCGCCGGCGCCTACACGATGGGCGAGCCCGGTGCCGTCGACCTGACGATCAACACGAACCGGGCCACCCTGAAGTGGGGCAATTTCGTCGATCCGGCGACGCCGGTCCCCACAGGCAGCGGCACGTGCGCCGGCTTCAACCAGGGCCCAAAGCCCGCGACGTGGGACGACAACCAGGACGTCGGCCTGTTCGAGGGCGGCAACACGAACAACACCGGCGTCTTCCGTCCCGTGATCAGCTGCCGGATGCGCAGCAACAGTCCACCGTACTGCCCGGTCTGCTACACGTCGTTCAAGCGCCAGTACGACAGCTGGACCGGTCACGCATTCGCACGGAGCTACGCCGGCGATTTCAGCGGCGACGGCAAGAGCGACGTCCTCGTCCACAGCGGCAACTCGATCCAGACCTTCCGCTCCAACGGCGGCCGGCTCGACCTCGTGTTCAGCGCCGTCGAGCGGGTGCCCGGTTCGTGGCAGTTCAAGCCAAACGACAAGTTCTACATCGGCGACTTCAACGGCGACGGCAAGGACGAGGTAGCCGTCTTCAACGGCGTCGACTGGGCGATGCCGTACCTCGGCCTGCTCGCCGACGACGGTGCCGGCGGCCTCCGGCTGATCGCCCGGTACGACGGCGACATCCCGGGCTGGGGCGGTCTCGCGAAGAACGACCAGTTCTACGTCGGCGACTTCAGCGGCGACGGCAAGAAGGATCTCTTCGTCTTCAACGGGACCGACTGGTCGATGACCTACGTCGCGATGCTCCGATCGACCGGCACGGGCTTCCAGCTCGTTCGTCGGTTCGACGGCGACATCCCCGGCTGGGGCGGCCTGGCCCGCAACGACCAGCTGTTCGTCGGCGATATCAGCGGCGACGGCAAGGCCGACCTGTACATCTTCAACGGGGCCGACTGGGCGATGTCGTACGTCGGCATGTTCCGCTCCACCGGGACCGACCTGCAGATGACCTCACGGTTCGACGGCGACATCCCCGGCTGGGGCGGGCTCGCCAGGAACGATCGGCTGTATGTCGGCGACTTCAACGGCGATCACATGGCGGATCTGTACATCTTCAACGGTGCCGACTGGAGCATGAGCTACCTCGGCATGTTCCGGTCCACGGGTGCGGG
>DATHGS010000277.1:0-3058 GCA_035490155.1 Candidatus Methylomirabilota bacterium
CACGTCGACGAGATCAACAGCCTGAACGTCTACCCGGTCCCGGACGGCGACACCGGCTCGAACATGTTCGCGACGGTCAAGGCGGCGCTCGACGAGGCCGAGGCTGTCGACGAGGTGACGGCGGCGCGGATCGCGACGGCGATCAGTTTCGGGTCGCTGATGGGCGCCCGCGGCAACTCGGGCGTGATCACGAGCCAGATCTTCCGGGGGATGGCCGACGGGCTCGGGGGCAAAGCCCGCTTCAACGGGCTCGATCTCGCCCACGCCCTGACGGTCGGCGCGAAGACGGCCTACGGCGCGGTCGCCAGGCCGGTCGAGGGGACGATCCTGACAGTTATCCGCGAATCGGCCGAGGCGGCGGTAGTCGCGGCCGAACGATCGAACGACATCGAGACCGTGCTGGCGGCGACGGTCGAAGCCGCCGAAAAGTCGGTCGCCCGGACGCCGTCGCTGCTGGCGATCCTGCGCGACGCGGGCGTCGTCGATTCGGGCGGGCAGGGCATCTATCGGCTGTTCCAGGGCGCGCTGCTCCAGATGAAGGGCGGTAGATCGGCGCGGACCGCGACCGGCCGGACGCGCGAGGCCGCCAGGCCGTCGACGCTCGTCGCCAACGCCGATGAGGGCTTCGGCTACGAGACGATGTACCTGCTCCAGGCATTGCCGGGCCGGCCGCTCGACCTCGACGCGGTTCGCGACGAGCTCGAGGCGATGGGCGAGTCGGTCCTCGTCGCCGGCGATGCCCGCGCTCTCAAGGTGCATGTTCACAACGATCGGCCTGACGCCGTCATCGCCTACGGCCTCGGCCTTGGCAGCCTGTCCCGGATCAGCGTCGAGAACCTCGACAACCAGGCTCGCGACGTCCGCGAGGCGCGGGCAACCGAGTTCACCGGGGCGGCCGCCGCAGTCCCCGAGGGCGCGGGTGGTGCGGTCGTCGCGGGAACCGGCGGCGACGAGCCCGGCTCGGGCCCGCGTGGCGGTGTTGCGACGACGACCAGGACGCGACCAGCCAAGGCCCCGGCCGCCACTGCGCCGGCTGAGGCGAGCTCCTTTCCCGAATCCTCGCGCAACGGCAGTGCGCCGACAAAAGACGAGCCGACCCCCGACGAGCCGACCCGCGTCGGGCCCGCCGTCGTCGCCGTCGTCGCCGGTGACGGCCTCGCCCGGATCTTCGAGGAGTTCGGGGTCGACCAGATCCTGCGCGGTGGCCAGACCGCCAACCCGAGCACGGGTGAGCTGTTGCGAGTCGCCCGACTCGCCCGCGCCCGCGAAGTCATCATCCTGCCGAACAATCCGAACGTCCGGCTGGCCGCCGAGCAGGCGGCTCGGGTCTGCGAGGACAAGCGTGTCGTGGTCGTCCCGACGCGCAACGCCGCCGAGGGGATCGCCGCGCTGCTCGCCCTCGACCCGACCCTCGACGCGGCCGCGAACGTCGGCCCGATGACCGACGCCGGCCGCGGCCTCCAGACGTTCCAGGTCACCGAGGCCGTCCGCAACGCGACGATCGGTGGGACAAAGGTCAAGCGCGGCCAGACGATCGCGCTCGATCCCGACGACGGGCTCGTCGCCGTCGACGGCAACCGTGACAAGGCGGTCTTCAAGGCAGTGGCCGCGCTCAAGCCTGGTTTTGAGCTCATCACCCTCTACTACGGCTCCGACGCGACCCTCGCCGAGGCCGAGGCGATAGCCCGGAAGATCGGGGCGGCGACCGATGGCGCCGAGGTCGAGGTCGTCCACGGCGGCCAGCCGCACTATCGCTACCTCATCTCCGCCGAGTAGGAGGGTGGCGGCCCCGAAGACGCGCAAGCCGGCAGCCGCGCCGCTTCCGCCCCCGCCGACCGACCCGGCGGAGCTGCTCGACACGGAGCTGACGCGGTCCGGGCTCAGCGCCGGGGCTCTTCTCCGGCGGGCGGGTCGTCGCCTCGGGTTCTTCACCGTCCGCGAGCTGCTCTTTCACCTCCCGCGCCGCTACGACGACCTGCGGGAGATGCGGAAGCTCGGCGAGCTGTACCTGGCGGAGGAGGGGAGCGTTGTCAGTGCGCGGGTCCGCGTCGTCGACGTTCGCGTCGAGCCCTCGTTCCGGCGGCGTATCCAGCGGACGATCGCCTTGCTGGAGGACGACACGGGGACCGTCGAGGCGACCTGGTTCGGGCGCCGCTATATCGAGCGACGGCTCCACCCGGGCGATCGCGTCGTCGTGTCCGGGAAGCTCAAGCATTTCGGCCGGAAGCTAACCCTCGACAACCCCGACTTCCAGCCGGAAGGCAACGACGACGAGATGCTCCATGTCGGGCGGATCGTGCCGGTCTACCGCCTGACCGCCGGCCTGACGGCCAATCGCCTTCGGATCGCGATGCGCGAGGCCCTCGACCGGGCGGGCAAGGACTACCCGGAGTATCTTGCGCCGGCCATTCGCGACGGTGAGGCGCTCGTACCGATCGGGACGGCGCTCGAGGAAGCTCACTACCCGGCCTCGTTCGAGGGTCGCGATGCCGCGCTCCGCCGCCTCGCCTTCGACGAGCTCCTCGCCCTCCAGCTGGGAATGGTCGGCCGACGGCGCCAGCGCGGCCGCGACGCCGCCCGGCCCATCGCGGTGGACGACGCCGTCGACGAGACGCTCCGGGACACCCTGACCGGATCGATCGCCCGGAAGCTCAAGCGGACCGTCGAGCTGACGGCCGACCAGGCGACGTCGATCTCGGCAATCCGCGACGACCTGGCCCGCCCGACGCCGATGCTGCGTCTTCTCCAGGGCGACGTCGGCTCCGGCAAGACGGCGGTGGCCGCCTGGGCCCTCGCAGCGGCCGCACGGGCCGGCCTCCAGGGCGCGCTCCTCGCCCCGACGGACCTCCTCGCTCGGCAACACCACGCGACGGTCGCGTCGCTCCTCGAGGATGCGGCGATCCCGGTCGAGATCCTGACGGGCTCGATGTCGGCCGCGGCGGCCCGCCACACGCTCGACCTCCTGGCCAGCGGCATGGCGCCGGTGGTGGTCGGGACGCATGCGCTGATCCAGGAGCGCGTCTCGTTCGCCGCGCTCGGCGTCGTCGTCATTGACGAG
>DATHGS010000278.1:0-2227 GCA_035490155.1 Candidatus Methylomirabilota bacterium
CGGCGTCGCGATCCTGTTCGCCGGGCTCGTGTTCGGCGGCTGGATCATCGCAGTCGGCGTCATCTTCACGATCGTGGCGCTACTCGGCTGGCTCAACGCCGCTCGCAAGGAATACCGCCAGGTCGTCATCGCGGACACGACCGGTCACCTCCAGAACGAACCCGCGCCGGGCTGGCCACGCCGGGTCCTCACGCTCATGGCCGCCTTCCTCGTCCTCGCGGTCGCCCTCAATCTCGGCTGGTTTCCGCCACGCTCGGCGAGTGGCGGCGAAGCCGGCGCATCGCCGGGTCCGTCCGGAGCGGTCGGAGCGTCGGGAGCACCGTCGGGGGCCCCGGGCGGCCTCGCCATCGTTGCCCAGAACATCAAGTTCGACGTGGACAAGCTGAGCACGCCCGCGGACAAGCCGTTCCAGGTCGCGTTCGACAACAAGGACGCCGGGGTCGCCCACGACTTCGACGTGCTCGACTCGAGCGGCAAGAAGGTCTTCGACGGCCAGGACTTCCCCGGACCCGGGCAGAAGCCCTACGACGTTCCCGCCCTGACCGCCGGGGCGTACAAGTTCGAGTGCTCGATCCATCCGGCGCTGATGTTTGGCGTTCTGACCGTCGGCGGCTGACATGCGCCCCGACAAGCGGCGCCGACCGATCCTGCTGGCGCTCGTCCTGGCGGTCGCCGCGACCGCCGCGGTTGTCGGCGTGGTGACCCTGACCAGGCCGGCCGGTGACCTGGCGCCGATCGCCAAGGGTCAGCCGGCCCCGGAGATCGTCGGGACGACGCTCGACGGCGCCGCATTCGATCTCGCCGCCCTGCGCGGCCATCCAGTCGTCGTCAATTTCTGGGGTCCGACGTGCGTCCCGTGTCGCGATGAGTTCCCGCTGTTCAAGGCGAAGCTCGCGCAGCATGCGGCCGACGGGCTTGTCGTCGTCGGCATCCTCATGGCCGATCCGCCCGACCTGGCACGAACGTTCATCGCCGACGAAGGCGCGACGTGGGCGACGGTCGCCGATCCCGCCGGGGCGATCAAGGGCGCCTATCGAGTGGCCGCTCGCCCCCAGAGCTACTTCATCGACCGGGCCGGGGTCCTCCGCTCGATCCAGATAGGCGAAGTCCGGAACGAGGACTTCGAGCGCCAGTTCGGCCTGATCTCGGGCGCGTCGTGACCGCTGTCGCGGACGGCACCCTTCCCGCGATCGAGGTCGACAAGGCCACCAAGCGCTACGACGGGCGAACTGTCCTGCGGGGCATCTCGTTCAGGGTCGCGGCCGGCGAGACGTTCGGGCTGCTCGGGCCCAACGGTGCCGGAAAGACGACGACCGTCGAGATGATCGAGGGCTACCGACGGCCGGACGCCGGCCAGATCAGCGTTCTCGGCGAGGACCCGGCGACCGCCGGGCGCGATCATCGGTCGCGGGTCGGCCTGATGCTCCAGGGCGGTGGAGGCGTCGATCCGCGGATGACCGCCCGCGAGGTCCTCCGCCTCCACGGCCGATTTCACGTCGCGCCCCGAAACGCGGATGAGCTGCTCGAGCTGGTCGGGCTGACGACCGCGGCGAGGACTCGCTATCGCCGGCTGTCGGGCGGCGAGAAGCAGCGGCTCGGGCTGGCCCTCGCCCTTGTCGGTCGGCCCAGCCTCGTCGTCCTCGACGAGCCGACGGCCGGGATGGACGTCGAGGGCCGGACCGCGACCCGGGCGCTCCTCGGGCAGCTGCGCAACGAGGGCGTCACGATCCTCCTCACGAGCCACGACCTGACCGACGTCGAGCGGGTCGCCGACCGGATCGCGATCATCGATCGGGGCCGGGTGGTCGCCCTCGGCGCCCCGCTCGAGCTGAGCCAGGCGGCGTTTCCGGTTCTCCGCTTCCGGCTCGATGCTCCGCTCTCCCAGCCCGACGTTCGAGCCCTGGAGGAGCGGCTGCGCGAGAGCCACGGTCGAGCGACCCTCGTCGAGGAGGGCGGCGGCCGCTACCGGCTGGACGCCATCGAACCCACACCGCCGCTGGTGGCCCTGATCGCCGCCTGGTGCGGCGCACGCGGCGCCCTCATCGTCGAGCTGCGGGCCGGTGGTGGCTCCCTCGAGGAACGCTACGTCGAGCTCATCGGCGCGACCGGTGAGGACGACGAGTGAGTGGCCCGCGCCAGGCGACCGCCACGGATCCGCGGGCCGCGCCGCGCTGGGGGGCGACGCTGGCGATGGCCGCCGCGGAGCTCCGCCTGGCGCTCCGGCGCG
>DATHGS010000279.1:0-9173 GCA_035490155.1 Candidatus Methylomirabilota bacterium
TCCACGACTTCGCGCCGGCGCGCCCTTCGTCTGGAGTCTCGACTCGCAATCGCCCGTCGGCCCGCCGGTATCGCCCCCGAATCTTCACCACGCTCCAGCCGATTTCCGATTGTGCGTCGACATGGGCGACATATCCACAGATTCGGTGAACAACTCCCAATCCGTGTGGATAACCTCGACGGTCAACCACAGAGTCCCTGCGGTAGCATGGATCGACTCCCCCAACTTCTCCGCCAATCGGGCGGTCCGAATCACACTAAAACTCGAGGTGACGCCCGGTGACCAACGTGATCGCGATTGCGAATCAGAAAGGCGGCGTCGGCAAGACGACCACGGCGATCAACCTCGCCGGTGCGCTGGAGGAGGAGGGATTCCGAATCCTCTGTGTCGACATGGACCCGCAGGCGAATCTGACCGCCGGCCTCGGCATCAACCTCAACACTGTCGAGCGTTCGATGGCCGACGTGCTCGCGGATGGACGAGCGACGCTCACCGAAATCATCCGGCCGACGGAATCAGCTGGCATCGATGTCGCACCGGCCAACATCGACCTGGCCAGCACGGAGGGTGAGCTGTTCACCGCGCTCGGACGCGAGCAGGTCCTCCGCGACGCCCTCGACGATCACGTCTCCGCGTATGACTACGTACTCATCGACTGCCCGCCAAATCTTGGCCTCTTGACCGTCAACGGACTCGTCGCCGCCAACAACGTGATCATCCCGGTCCAGACGCAGTACTACGCGATGAAGGGCCTGAACAACCTGGTCAAGGTCATCAACATGATCCGGATGAAGCTCAACCGCGATCTTCGGATCCTCGGGCTGCTGCCGACGTTCTACGACGGAAGGACGAATCTCGCGCGCGACATGCTCGATGAGCTGCGCGTCGTCGGCGACCACCACGTCTTCAACAGCATCATCCGAAATACGGTGAAGCTCGGTGAAGCGCCGCTCGCCGGGAGGCCGATCACGTCGTACGCCGGCCAATCCGACGCGGCCCGGAACTATCGCGACCTTGCTCGGGAGGTGATCGATCTTGGCCAGGCCTGATTTCCGAGCGGCCGCCGCTCGACGCCTCTCAGAGGATCGTGAACTCTCGCCATCGATCATCAGCCTGCTTTCGTCGGACAACGTCGGCCGCAGCGTCGGCGTTCGCGTCATTCCCGTCGACAACATCGAATCGAACCCAAATCAGCCGCGGACCCTGTTCGACGCCGATGCCCTGCACGAGCTTGCCGCATCGGTCCGCGAGCATGGCGTCCTCCAGCCCATCCTCGTCCGACCGCTCGGCCAGAATCGGTATCATCTTGTCGCTGGTGAGCGCCGCTGGCGCGCTGCGAAGGAAGCCGGACTCGCGACGATCCCGGCGCTCGTCGAGGAACTCGACGACGACACGGCGCTGGAGATCTCGATCATCGAGAACCTCCAGCGCGAGGACCTGTCGCCGCTCGAGGAAGCGGCGATGTACGACCGGATGGTGCGCGAGCACGGCTACAGCATCCGCAAGCTCGCCGAGAAGCTTGGCAAGGACAAGGGCTATCTCGAAAACCGGCTGCGACTCGCCGGCGCACCGGACGAGATCCGCGAGCTCGTGTCCTTGCGCAAAGACACGCTGTCCCATGCCTATGAATTGATGAAGGTCCAGGACGACCGGAAGCGTCGGCGGCTGGCTGCCCGCGTCGCAACCGGCGAGCTATCGCTCGTGAAGCTGCGCGAGAAGATCGAGGGCCGGCCGCGCCGGGCGGCCGTCGTTGAGCCGCAAATCATCGAGTCGGAAATCATCGAGTCGGAATCCGACAACGGCGTCGTCCTCACCGAGCCCCAGGCTGCCGATGACGGACCCAACTGGACAAGTCCCCGTCGGCAGGCGACGAGCGACAGCCTCGGAGATGACTCGCTCGTCAACGCCCGTCACCAGCTGTCCGAGGCCGTCGAAGAGCTCGTCGGGGTGCTGCGCGCCCCGGACGTGGTCCGGTCGATCCCGGACACGGACCGGGCCAACCTCGCCAAGTACCTGACGATTGCCAAGCTCAAGCTCGAGAACGCGATCGCGATGGTCCGCAGCGGCGACATGACCGACTGATCGCCCGCGCCGGACCGAGTGAACCGCCGGCGGAAACCCCCTTCGGAAATCGAGAAGCCGGCACCCGTGGGTGCCGGCTTCGTCGTTGGCCCTGGGGTGGGCGATCAGTGAGTTGGCCGGGCGGCGGCCCGTGCGGCCGCGGCAGCCTTCGCGGCCGCGGCGGTCGTAGCGCCGTGGTTCTGCTTGGCGACAAAGCTCACGTACGCGCCATGGTTGTCGTACCCGGGCGGTGTTGAGGCCTGGGCGGCGGCCGAGACGAGGGCGCCGTGCGTGTCGGCAGGCGGGGTCCCGGCGTCCGGGGCCTGGCTCTCAGGAGCCCCGCTGGCCGGAGCCTCAGTGACGGGAGCGCCGATGGCGCTGGCTGCGGGTGCTGCGTTCTCAGAGCCCGTCGCGGGGACCGTCTTGCCCGCGGCGGCTGCCGCCGTGGCGAGTCCGTCGTTTGCTGCCGCGGGCGGGGCCGTTGCCGGGCGCGCCGCGAAGGCAGCTGTGGCCGTCAGGGCGAGTGCCGCGACGGCGACCAGGAGGCCGCGGGAGCGGCGAATCACGTGACGCATGCGCATGGAATCTCCTCTGGGGGTTCGTAGAGAGCAACGATCAACCCCGGCGGTCGTTAGGTCCGCGACATTACAGGCGCCTATCAGGAGCGGACGGCGAGCAGCCAGGCGAGTGCGAGAACGGCCACCGCGACGGCTTCCAGCTCCCAGGCGCGCTCTCGTCGGGTCACTCCCCCGCCACGAGCCGCCAGGCCCGCCCCGACTGGAAGGATGGCTGCGAGGACAACGGCGGTGCCGTCACCACTGGAGCCGCCAAGCGGTCCGACCGACGCCACCGCCCCCAGCCCGATCACGACGAGCAGGCCGACATGGACGAGCCAGGCGTTCGAAGGTCCGAGGGCGAGTGCAATCGAGCCGCTGCCTGCCGCGCGATCGCGCTCGACGTCGACGAGGGCATTCGCGATCGCAAGGGCGGCGCCGGCCGCGACGGCCGCGGGTATCAATACGAGGAAGGCGATCGGCAAATGGCCCGTCGCGCCCAGCCAGCCGAAGACGGGCAGGAGCGGGATCCCAACGGCAAACGGCAGCCACGACCAGGCGGTCCCCTTGAGGCGGAGATCGTATTCCAGGCCGACGGCGACGCCAACGAGGGCGAGTGCAACCGCTGCCGGGCCGCCCGACAGGCCGGCGAGACCAAGGCCCAGCCCGAAGGCGACAACGACGACGCGACGGGCCGTGGCCTGTGAAACGAGCCCCGCCGGGATCGGCTTGCCCGGCTTGTGTCCCGCATCGCGTGGCGCATCGACGACGTCATTGGTGGCCCCGATCCCGGCCTGCAGGGCGACCATCGCCAGCCCGAGGCCCGTCGCCACCATGGGCGTGCCCCCGGCCGCGATGGCGAACGCGCCGGCCACGATGCCGTCCAGGATCGATGGAAACGGATGGACGAGGCGGGCGACCCCGGCCAGTCGCAAGGCCAGCGGGGCCGGGACGTCAGACGTAGACGAGCTCGGCAAAGTTGGCCACGAGATATTCGATCAGTCTCGCCCGGCCATCGGCGACCTGCGAACGAATGCCGGGAACCAGCGCGAAGAGCGTGATCGCCGGGACCATGAGTCGACCGCGCGCGTCCCGCCCGACAACGGCCGGCGGCCCGCCGCCTGATGCGAACACCCGTTCGAATTCATTTTCGCCGAGGCGCGCCGTTGTCCGGAAGTCCTCGATGACCCGGATGACCCCGCGGCGGATCGCGACGTCACGCATCATCTCGGCTGCCCAGGCGTCGATCTGCTCGTCGGTCTGCTCGTTGAGCCGGGCACGATATTCCTTCGGGTCGGCCGAGAGACCGGTCGTGGCCACGTTGCCTCCTGTGCGTCCGGGAACGGCCGAAGTATGCCAGACGGCTCGGTCAGCCCGTCGGGGTCGAGGGTCCGATCGGCGGGCGGCTGCCCTCGGGCCAGTCGTTGAAGAGGTCGGTGAGCCAGCGGCCGATCGGACCGGGTCGCGACAGCTCGGGCGCGTCGCGGACAAGCGCGAGGATTGCCTCGGCACAGTCGGCCGTCAGCCCGTCGACGGCCTCGCTCGTCGGGCGCCCGCCCGGCGCCAGCGGCTCGCCAACCGCGATGCGAACCCGTCGACCGAGCTTCAGCCAGCTCGTCCCGTTGATCGCCAGTGGCACGAGTGGGACGCCCGATCGCAGGGCGAAGTAGGCGGGACCGACGTTCAGCGGCGTGACCTCGCGCTCCGAGGCGTGGATCCTCCCCTCCCCCGCGATGGCCAGCACGCCACCCGACGCGATGATCCCTCCGACTCGCCGCGTCGCGTCGCGCAGATCCGTCTTGGCCGGCCGGTAGGAGACGGTCGTCCGGGTCCAGGACATCAGCCGGTTGCGGCCCCCGACCGCCATGTCCTCTTCCTTCGGGCCGAAGAAATAGAGGCGCGGCTTGAACGGCAGGACGGCCATCAGGATGAACGGATCCATCCAGTTCATGTGGTTGAAGCAATAGATCGCGGGGCCGGCGGGTAGTCGAGCGCGACCGATCAGCTTCGGCCGAAGTACCGCGCGAACGACGAACCAGGCGGCGATGCGGCTGATCCAGTAACGGACAGCTCGCCGCACGGGGTGGAGTGGCTTGGCGGGCAAGAGCGACGATTGATCGCGCGCCTCAGTCATCGTCCGCATCGCGCCGGATCGCGACCGACCGAGATCAGGATCCTGCCCGCCCGGCCGAGATCTGCTTGGCCGCCGGAGTCGTCTTCGTCGAGCGGCTCGCCGCTCCGCCGCCCCTGGCGGTTGTCGCACGGGCAGGTCCGCCATGCGCACGGACACCAGGGGCCGGACCGCGCCCGGACCCCAGACGGCCGTCAACCGCGTCAAACAGGTCCATGGCGAACGCGGCGATCCGATCGGCTTCCGCGTCTGCGCCCCGCAGTACGAGCTGCTCGACCTGGAAGCTGAGCAGGCGATGAGCGCCCTGTGTCTCGATCGCGAGCTCGCCCAGCTGGACGCGGTTCCAGCGAAGGAGCTTCGCGGCCGCCCGCGGGCCCTCGCCCGGGACATTGACCCGGACGTAACAGGTCACGAGGCCGGCGTCTGTCGGGACGAGGATCGCGTAACGCTGGCCTGGCTCTTCACCCCAGGCGATCCAGCCGTCGGGATCGTCGCCAACCCCGAATGCCGCGATGACCGGGTCGACGACCGCCGTGACCTTCGGGGCGACCGCGTCCTTGCTGGGAGCTGCTGCCCGCCACTCGCTCAGTCGCATGGCCAGTCTCCAGATCGGTGAGTTCGCACGCACGCGAACGCGGTCTGGAGGCTAGCACAGTCGTGTACGGTTCCTGAGCCATGCCGCCGACGTTGGACCCGCAGCTGCTCGTCGTCAGTGGCGGCGGCCTGCTCGCCGGTCTTGGGCTCCTGGTTCGTGGCCTCGGTGGCTATCGTCGGGCAGGCCGGATTGCCGATACCGCGCCGTCGCGGATCGCCTCGATCGCCGTCGGCGAGGTGCTCGTCAGCGGCGTCGTCGAAGCCGCCGAGCTGACCCTCGTGTCGCCGCTCCAGAGCGTCGACTGTGTCTTCTACCAGTCGCGGATCGAGGAGGCCAACGGCGAAACGATTGGCACGGAATTCCGCGAAGAACGGGCGGTGGGATTTCGAATCCGCGACGATACGGGCAGCCTGCGAGTCTTTCCGCGGGGTGCGCGGTTCGACATTCCGCCCGTCTTTGACGAAAGAAGCGGCGTGCTCGGCGAGGAGCCAGCTGGACTTATGATGCGAGCCGGGGCGACCTACGCGCCCCCGGCCGATCGGGACGCGCAGATCGCCGCCCTGTTGACGGTCCACGCACCCGCCGGTCCGCTGCCGAGCGGGGGCGAGGTGGACGATGGCTGGCGAGGCTTCGCCTCCGACCACATCCTCGACGGCCACTACACGAGCGCCCCGAGACGACATTACCGCGAGGCGCGCCTGGCGCCGGGTGACATCGTGACCATCCTCGGGATGGCGTTGCCATTCGACCAGCTGGCCGATCCGACCGGCGCGGACGGCGCGGGGTCGGTGGATCCCGTGCTTGCCGATCCGGAGATCGCCGCCGACCTCGCATCGGCGCGGGCCGCGGGTACGCTTCGCTCGCCGGAGGGTGCCTGGGGCAATGCGGCGATCCCGGGCTTCGGGATCGGCCGTCCGGTCCGTACGCCGGAGCTCGACGACGCCGCGACGGAGCCGCCATTGGCGGCGGCCGACGACGCCCAGCGCTTCGAGCGGACATTCGAGATCGCAGCGGACGCGCTGATCCTGGCCGCCTCGGAAACGGTTCCCCTCGTGATCGCGGGCGGGCCTCCGGTGGCGGCCGCCGACCGGCAGGAACGCCTGTTCTTGATCGGCCTGTTGGGAGCCGTCCTGGCGATCGGCTCGGCGATGGCCATGGCCGTCATGGTCGGCGGTGGGATCGGCGGACCGTGAACCCGTTGACCGTCGCGGCCCTGTTCGCGGTCGTCCTCGCGTTACTGATCGTCGCGTTTCTGGCGCTGACGACGTACAACGCGATCGTCGACCTTCGACTGCGGATCGACAAGGCCTGGTCGAACATCGACGTCGCCCTCAAACAGCGATTCGATCAGTTGCCGAACCTCGTCGAAGCGGTCCGGGACGTCATGTCGTGGGAGAAGGACGTACTGACCGATGTCGCCGCGGCGCGGGCGGCCTACTCGCCGTCGGCGCCGATTCCCGACCAGGCCGCGACGTCGGCTGCCACCACGTCGGCGGTCCGCTCGTTGTTCGCCGTCGTCGAGCGCTACCCCGAGGTCCGCTCGGCCGCCAACGTCCTCGCCCTGCAGGAGGAGATCGAGCGGCTCGAGTCGATCATCGCCGACCGCCGCGAGCTCTACAACGACCAGGTCTATCGCTACAACACCCGGATCGCGCAGGTCCCGGCCGTCCTGCTGGCGGGGCTGTTCAGCTGGCGAGCGCGGCCGTTCTTCGAGGTTCCCGATGCCGACCGCCGGCGCCCGAATGCCGACCTGCGAGCCGACACGAACCCTCAGCCGGACTGACGTCGACGATGACTGCCCATCAACCGAGCCTCACCCTCATCCGGCACGGCGACACCGAGTGGTCGCTGAACGGCCGCCACACGGGGTGGACTGACATCCCGCTCGTCGACTCCGGGCGTCGCCAGGCGGAGCTCCTCGGCGCCCGTCTCGCCCGCCGATCGTATGCCCTGGTTCTGTCGAGTCCGCTCTCGCGGGCCTACGAGACCTGCCGGCTGGCCGGGCTCGATGGAGCGGTCGTCACGGACCCCGACCTGCGCGAGTGGAATTACGGTGATCTCGAGGGCCTGACGAGCGACGAGATCCGCCGGTCGATGCCGGGTTGGACGATCTGGTCGGGCCCCGTCCCGGGCGGCGAGACCGCGGGCGAGGTCGGGGTCCGCGCCGATCGCGTCATCCGCAGGGCGCTGGCGGCCGACGGCGGCGTGGCGATCTTCGCCCACGGCCATCTGCTGCGGGTGTTGGCTGCCCGGTGGCTTGCCCTGCCGCCCGATCAGGGAGCCCTCTTCGAGCTCGCGACGGCGACCCTGTCGCGGCTGGGCTGGGAGCGCGAGAGGCGCGTCATCGAGCTGTGGAACGAGCCACCGGCGCCGACGAGCTGACGGGCGTGCCGAGGGAGCCTGGGCTGACCGCCGTGGCGGGCGATGCGCTGGCCGATGCCAACCAACTGACCGTTGACGCCGTCACGGAACGCCTGGCGACCGACCGGCGGGCGGGGCTGGGCGCCGACGAAGCAGCCAGGCGCCTCGCCGAGCACGGTCCGAACGAGCTGGCATCCAGCGAACCGTCGTCGCCCCTGGAGCTCGTTCGTGAGGCCCTCACGGAGCCGTTCGTCCTGCTCCTGCTCGCCGCCGGAGTCGGCGCGGTCGCACTGGGCGAAATCCGCGACGGCCTGCTCGTTCTTGTCGGCCTCGTCCCGATCGTCGGCGCCGACGTCGTCACCGAATACCGCGCGGACCGGGCGCTCGCCGAGCTGCGCGCCGCGGCGGCCCCGATGGCCCGGGTGCGCCGGGCCGACGAAACGCACGACGTGCCGGCCGCCGAGCTCGTCCCGGGCGATGTCATCCTGATGCGCGTCGGCGACGTCGTTCCCGCGGACGCCAGGCTGACGGCGACGTCGGGGATCGCCTTCGACCGAAGCGGTTTGACCGGCGAGTCGATGCCCGAGGACGGCTCGATCGAGCCGGACCCCGCCGGCACCTCGATCCTCGATGCGCGAGCCGTGGCCTATGCCGGGACCAACGTCGTCCGCGGGGCCGGCGAGGGGATCGTCGTCGCGACGGGCCAGGCCACGCAGACGGGCCGGATCGCCGGGGGCCTCGCCGGCTCCGAGCGCCGACGATCGCCGCTTCAGCGCGAGCTCGATCGGCTCGTCCGGATCCTGCTCGTCGTCGCGATCGGGTTGATCGCGATCACCGTCGGCTTCGGGTTCCTCCGCGGCCAGCCGGCCGGGGCGAACCTGCTGGCCGGGATCTCGGCGGCGATCGCTGCGATCCCCGAGGAGCCGCCGATCCTGCTCGCGGTCGTCCTCGGATTCGGGGCGCATCGGCTGCTGCGGCGGGGCGTCCTCGTCCGACGCCTGAGCGCCGAGGAGACGCTCGGCGCCGTCGGGATCGTCCTGACCGACAAGACCGGGACCCTGACCGAGAACCGTCTCGAGCTGACGGCGATCATCGCTCCTGATCCCGCACGGGCCGGCGATGCCGTGCTCGTCACGGACCACGACCGTCGCCTGGGGCTTGCCATCGCCGCCTGTCGAGCCGAGGAGGATGCCTGGCGGGCCGCCACGACGGGCGCCCTGACCGGCTCGTTCAGCCTGGCGATCGCGCGGGCGATCGCCGAGCTCGGCGGGACGGCGAGCCTCGATCCCGCCGATCTCCTGGCCTTCAGCACCCCGGGCGACGGCGTGCCATTCGCGCGGACGCGGTCGCGTCGCGGTGGACGCGTGGAGGAGCTGGCCCTCGGTGCGCCCGAGGCGGTCCTGGCGCTCGCCGTCGAGCTCGCCGACGGAGAGCGTGAGATCTGGCACCGGGCGGTTGCGACCGAGGCGGC
>DATHGS010000280.1:0-2666 GCA_035490155.1 Candidatus Methylomirabilota bacterium
AGCGAGGCGCTCTACATCAACATGAACGCGGCCGACGACGAGAAGCGAGCGGCCACCATCGAGACGATCCGGGCCCGTTTCGACGAGAGCAGAGGAGCCGGCCGTCATCCATATCTCCGCGTCGTCATGCATTCGCTCGCCTTTGGCTCCCTCGTCCCGTTCATCGCCGACGACCCGAAGGACGCGGTCGATCGCAAGAAGATGGAGATGACCCAGGACGTCATGGGCAACAGCCTCGTCTACTGGGTCCAGGACCTCTACCACGCGGGCTTCCTTGAGCGGGGCTCGAAGATCTATGCGATGACGTCCGAGGGGACAACCCGGGTCGTGCCGTCGTACGGCGTCGTCTCGGGCGCCAAGGCCGCCCTCGAGGCGCACATTCGCCAGCTCGCGATGGAGTTCGCGCGGCGTGACACGGGGATCGCCGTCAATTCGATCCGGGCGGGTGTGACGGACACGCCGGCCCTGCGCAAGATCCCCGAGGCCGCCCGGATGGTCGAGGTCACCCTCGCCCGAAATCCCCACGGCCGCCTGACGACGACGCAGGATGTCGCCGAGGCGATCGTCAGCCTGTCGGAGACGGATTCGGACTGGATCAGCGGCAACGTCATCGGCGTGGACGGCGGCGAATTCGTCAGCGGTTGAGGAATCGTTGGCCCAACCGGTTGAGGGCGCCATGAGTGGCCGGGTTATCGTGGTTGGGTCGGTCAACGTCGATCTTGTCGCCTACGGCGAGCGACTGCCGTCGCCCGGAGAGACGGTCACGGGCGCAACGTTCTCGCGACATCACGGTGGCAAGGGCGCCAACCAGGCGGTGGCGGCGGCCCGAATCGGAGCGACGACGGCGTTCGTCGGTGCGCTCGGGGACGACGACTTCGGGGCGGATGCGCGGGCCGCGCTGCTGGCTGAAGGCATCGACGTCGGCGGCCTGGCGACTGCGCCTGGGGCGACCGGCGTCGCACTGATCCTCGTCGACGTGCGAGGCGAGAACCTCATCTCGGTCGCGTCGGGTGCGAACGCGGCGGTCACCCCGGATCTCGTCCGGACGGGTCTCGCCCGTCTCCGTCCGACATCCGGCGACGTCATCCTCGTGGGTCATGAGATCCCGACGGCGGCGGCGCTGGCGGCGCTCAGCCTTGGACGTGCTGCGGACGCGACGACGATCCTCAACCCGGCCCCCGCCGGCGGCGTCGATCGGTCGACGTTCGGGCTCGCCGACGTCCTCACCCCGAACCGGGGCGAGCTCGTGACGATCGCCGCGGAGGATGCCAGGCGGGTCGGGCGGGCCGCCGGAGCGGGCGGCGAACCAGAAGCGCTGGCCCGGACGCTGCTCGACGCGAACTCTGAGGGACCGGGAGTGGGTCAGGCCGTGGTTGTGACGCTGGGCGCGGCTGGCGCGCTGGTGTTGAGGCTTGCGCGCGAGACCGTCGACGTGCCGGCAATGGCGGTCCGGGCGATCGACACCGTCGGCGCCGGCGACGCGTTCAACGGTGCGCTCGCCGCAGGCCTTGCGGCAGGACTCGACCTGGAAACTGCCGCACGACGGGCGGTGGCGGCGGCTGCCGTCTCGACGACGCGGGCCGGCGCCCGGGAGGGAATGCCGACGGCAGCGGAGCTCGAGCGATTCCTGGCGGCCGGTTGAGGCGGCCTACTCGCGCTTACTCGCCGATCACGGACCAGATGAAGCCCATCATGATGAAGAAGCCCGTGAACATCATGATCAGGCCGAGTCCGCCGTAGGGCGAGTTGGCGCCCTCGTGGGGCACGAGCTGGAGGCCGATCCCGAACACGATCGCCCAGCCGAGGAAGAGCAGGCCGAAGAGCACCTTCGTCGTCGGACGGGCCATGAACCGGCCGAGACCCGAGGGCCCCTGGGCCGACAGTGCGGCGCGAGCGATGATCACGAGCATCAGGACCGTGATCCCGGTCGCGATGCCGAACTCGATCGGTCGGGAAAAGAAGATCGTGAAGAGTTGCACCTGGACCTCGGAGCGAGGCGTCGACGTCGGCCGAATGCTACCAAGAACGACCGCGACGTGAGCCACGTTCCGGCGGCCGGAGGGTGCCCGCCGCAATCTCGATAGCATGGGCCGCACGATGGCCCCATCCCCCTCACGAGGCAGCCGGCACGGGCCGGATCAGTTCTTCGCGCGCCTCGGCCGAATCTGCGTACGACGGCGCTGGTGGATTGTCGGGGTGTGGCTCGTGGTCCTGGCCATCGCCGCTCCCCTCGCCCCGAGCGTCGTCGGCAAGCTGCGCGCCGGCGGGTTCATCCTCGACGACCTCGAATCGGCGAGGGCGAAGGCCCTCCTCCAGGAGAAGCTCAAGCTGCCGCCGTCGGCCCTCGTCGTCGTCCTCCACAGCGACACGGCAGTGGCCGGCAGCCCCGCCTTCGAAACGGCCGCGGCCCTCGCCGTCCGCGATATCGCCAAGGCGCCGTTTGTCGTCAGCGTCTTCTCGCACACGCTCGCGCCCCGTCAGGTTTCGGCGGACGGTCGAACCGCGTACGACATCGTCTTCCTCTCGAACCCGCCCGACGATTCACCGGCCGCCCTTCCAGGGATCGCCGCCCGGCTGGCCCATCCGCCCGGACTCGAGGTCGAGCTCGCCGGTGGCCCCGCCTTCTACGGCGACGTCCAGTCGGTCTCGGAATCCGACCTCCGGCG
>DATHGS010000281.1:0-2224 GCA_035490155.1 Candidatus Methylomirabilota bacterium
CCTTCCCCCACCCGCCCCCTTCCCCCATGAGAAGTGCCGATTTCGTACGCCGCCGCGATGTCTTTTTCGCCATCTGCCCCAACCGACATCGTTCCGCCCAAGCGGAATGATCGTGAGGGATGGGCCGAGTCAAGGAACGTATCAGCCCCGGACGGATCCGACCGTCGTCGTCGATTGCCGGCGCGATCGGGCGTCTGACTTCGATCTCCAGTGCGATCGGGCGTCCGACGTCGAGCCGGGCAGCCACGCCGTGATCGGCCCGTGCCGGCAACGCTCGATCGCGCACGGCTCGATACCGCACGGCTCGATGCCGTAGCGTTTGCTGCGGTCAGTCCGCATGGCTGGAACTACCCGAGGAATCGACGCGGCGAAGGAGAGGATTCCAACGACGTGCGATTCCGGACGATCGGCTTCGTTTGCCGGGCGGGGGGACGTAAGCGGACGTGACGACCTGCCGGAGGGAGCCTCAGACGCGGACGCGGCGATCCGGCTCGCGGAGGTGCTCGTCGGCGATGATCTGCTCGATCCGGTCGGCCGTCCGGTCGACCTGGCCCGTCTCGTTTGTCACGACGTAGTCGTAGTCGTGCTGGCGGGCGAGCTCGAGGGCGGCGTTGCCCTGGCGCAGCTCGAGCTCATCGGCCGTCTCGGTCGCCCGTGAGCGAAGCCGCTGGAAGAGCGTCTCGAGGGATGGCGGGATCACGAAGATCAGGAGCGCTTCGGTGACCTGCTCCTTGACGACCTGGGCCCCCTGGACGTCGATCTTGAGGATTACGTCGCGACCGGCGGAGAGGGCCGCCCGGACCTGGTCGCGCGGCGAGCCGTACCAGTTGCCGTGGACCTCGTTCGCCTCGAGAAAGCCCCGGGCGGCGCGGATCATCAGGAACTCCTCGCGATCCACGAAGAAGTAATCGACACCGTCCACCTCGCCGTCGCGGGGGGCGCGGGTGGTGCAGGTCACCACGTAGTGGCGTTCCCCTTCCTGACCACGCGCCCGCTCGCGTTCGCGCAGCGCGTCGATGATCGTGTCCTTGCCGACGCCCGACGGCCCCGAGATGATGATGAGCATCGCCCCCGGGGCGCCCTCGATGACGCCGTCCGGTCGGCCCGGGTCCTCCCAGACACGGATCCCGTCGTCGGCCCGGTCGAGCGATCCGAGCGACTCGTCCATCACCGCGATCCCGCGGCCGTCGCCCGGAGGCCGTCGAGGACCGCCTCGAGCTCGACCGGCAACGGGGCCTCGGCCCGGATGAGATGGCCGTCCGTCGGCGAGGTCAGCTCGAGCCGCCAGGCGTGGAGGAACAGCCGGTCGAGGCCCGCGCGAACGTCCCTGCCGCGGACGTCGGGGCCGCGCCGCGAGGTACCGGTCCCGTAGACCGGGTCTCCCGCGATCGGATGACCGATGGCCTCGAGGTGGACCCGGATCTGGTGCGTCCGGCCGGTGACCAGATCGAGCTCGAGGAGTGTCCAGCCCGCGAACCGTTCCCGAACGCGGTAGCCCGTGGTCGATGGGCGACCGTCGGCGACGACACCCATCCGCGTCCGGTGCTTCGGATCCCGCCCGATCGGTGCCTCGATCCGCCCGACCGCCGCGGCAACCTCGCCGAGGACCAGGGCGAGGTACGTCTTCTTACCCCGCCGCGCCTTGAGCTGGGCCATCAGCGACGCCTGGGCCGCGTCGTGTCGGGCGACCATCAGGAGACCACTCGTGTCGCGGTCGAGGCGATGGACGATGCCGGGCCGCTGGACGCCGGCGATTCCGCCGAACGCCTCGGCGCCGCCGCGGGCCAGGAGCGCGTTCACGAGTGTCCCGCTGTTGTGGCCGGCCGACGGATGGACGACGAGGCCGGCAGGCTTGTCGACGATGAGCAGGTCGGCGTCCTCGTAGACGATCTTGATCTCGATTTCCGGCGCGGGTGCGAGGTCGAGCGGGATCGCCTCCGGGACGATGAGCTCGAGCGTCGACCCGGGCCCGACGATCGCGTTCGCCTTGAGCGGCAGCCCTTCGGTCGTCAGGTGGCCGGCCGAGATGAGCTTCTGGACGTGGCTCCGCGACAACCCCGTGACGTCGGCGACGAACCGATCGACCCGCTCCCTGGCGGCGTCGTCCGGCACGCGCAGGATCCGGGTCCCGGGCGTCGCGGCCCCGGGTCCCGCGGCCGCGCCGGCGTCGATGTCAGCCATCATCGACGGCATCCCTCCCCGTCGGTCGCGGATCGCCGAGCGA
>DATHGS010000282.1:0-7506 GCA_035490155.1 Candidatus Methylomirabilota bacterium
TGTCGTCGCCGGTCGCGCTCGGGACGCGGCCGTGGCCCTCGGTGTCGTCGCCGGTCGCGCTCGGGACGCGGCCGTGGCCCTCCGTGTCGTCGCCGGTCGCGCTCGGTAGGATCCTGGTCTGCCGCATTGGTCGAGCTCCTATCGGACTGAATGATGTGTAGTCCGGGTCTCGGACAACTGTCATCTTGATGGACTGCTTGGTGGAGTCAAGCGACCAGCCTGACGGTGCCACTGTCACCCCGCTGACTTCGCGCTTCGATCTGCCAAGCGTCTCGATCGCGGTCACGCCGTACGACTCACCCCTCAAGTCGAGCGCGAGACGGACTCCTGCGGTTGCTCCTGTTGCCGAACGGAATCCGGCGAGGCGGCCGCTTCCGTTGGCGGCCACTGGGCCAGGCCGACATCCAGGCGACTCAGCATCGCAGGGGATCCAAGGCCCGTCCAGATGGCGCGTGCCTCGTCGGCGGCAGCCCGAGCGTCGGCGTCGCCCGGGCCGATCAGCGACGCGAACTCGAGCAGGGCGAACCCAAGGTAGAAGGGCACGTCCAGGTCGCGCCAGCTGCGGATCGCGTCACGGAAGCCCTTGATCGCGGCGTCGCGATCGCCCTCGAGCGCATGCACGCCCGCCCGGAGAAGGACACGCCGGGCCGCGACGGCTCGTCCCCGCTCGGGTCGCGCCTCGAACAACGTCAGGGCCGCACGGGCCCGGGAGGCATCGCCCAGCCAGAGCGCGGCATGCGTCGCCCACTCGGCGCAGGCGAATCCCGGTTCGACCGGCAGTTCGCCCCCGGCCATGCCCTCGTCGTAGGCCTCCGAGAGGCGACCGGCCAGGAGGTGGACGAATGCCGCGTTGAGCAGCTCCCATCCCGTCGCCCGAGGGTCATCCTGGGTCAGCCCGGTCGACGCCAGCGTCGCGAGCCTCGCCTGCGCCTCCTCGGTCTCGCCCCGCAGCGCAAGCAGGACCGTTGCGTTTGCATGGAATTCCACGCCGAGGCCCGGCGGGAGCTCCGCGAGGTCCACGTCGGCCAGGATGCGCTCGGCTTCCTCCCACTCGCCAAAGTTGATCAGGAACGGCAAGCCTCCGCCGAGATAGACGAGCATCCAGCCCAGGTCGCCCCGTCGTCGGGCCACCTCGACCGACGTTCGCATGACGGCGAGCGCTCCGCGCGGGTCTTCGGCTTCCAGGATGGCCGCGAGATTGTTGAGGGCTCGAAGCTGGGCGGCCGCCAGGTCATGCGTCTCGGCGAGAGAAATCACGCCGCGCAGGAGTGCGATCGGTTCCTGGAGGCGGCCCATGACGGCAAGTGCCAGGGCCCGATTCAGCAGCCCTTCGGCGATGACGGGCACGAGCTCGAGCGGTTCGGCCAGGGCGAGGGCTCGGTCGGCTGTCTCGAGTGCTCGTGGATCGAGCGCTCGGCTGTACGCTCGAGCGAGCTCGGCGATCAGCCGAATGACGTCCGGTTCGGACTCGAGGCCATCGGTCTCGGCTGCTGCCGCCTCGAGCACCGCCACGGACGTGATCGGTTGCAGCATCTTGTGGAGCGCAATCGACAGGTTGGTGGACGTCCGGGCGACCGCGATCCGGTCCCCTTGCTCGCGATACCAGGCAATCGCCTCCTCGAGATAGCGTTGCGCGGTCTCGGGGTCGGGCACCTGGTCAGCGGCGGCAGCCGCCCGCTCCAGGAGCGTGGCCCGCTCGGCAGGATCGTCCGCGAACTCGAGTGCCTGATCGAGGAAGCCCACCGCCTGGGCGTGCGAGCCGAGGGTGATCGCGCGCTCGGCGGCGCCTTTCAGGGCGAGCCGGGCCTGACCTGCGAGGGCATCCGCCTCCGGGCCCTTCGGCGCGTTGCGGTAGGCGTCGGCATAGTGCTGGGCGAGCGCGCCCGCCAGCTCATCCTCGCCGAGGCTCTCGAACCAGCGGGCCGCCGCCAGGTGGCGGACCTTGCGCTCGGGATGGGCGAGCCGGTTGTAGGCGACTTCACGGATGAGCGCCTGGACGAACGCGTACTGGCCGCGCTCGGGCGACCGCGGGTCTCCATTGACGCTCAGGAGCTCGCGGCGGACGAGGGTCCGCAACGTCGGCTCGAGCCCATCCGGGGGGCCGCTCGCGACCGCCGCGAGGGCCGCAAGGCTGAAGCTCTGCCCGAGCACGGCGGCATCCTGGAGCAGGCTCCGCTCGGCCGGATCGAGGCCGTCGAGGCGCGCTGAGATCAACGCCGTCAGGGTCTCCGGGATGGCCAGCGCCGTCAGGTCGCCAACGGGCTCGTAGGCACCGCCGACCTCCTTAAGGCGCCCGTCTGCGACGAGCATCCGGACCGTCTCGACGGCGTAGAGCGGGATGCCGTCGGCGCGGGCGACGATGGCCCTCGCGACCGAGGCGCTCAGGCCGGGCACGAGACCGGTCAGGAGGTCCCGCATCGTCGGCTCCGAGAGGGGGTCGAGCGCGAGCGACACGAAGTTCCGGCGGCCGGCGCCCCAGTCGGGCCGGCGCTCGAGCAGATCGGGCCGGGAGAGCGTGATGACGAGGATCGGCAGGTTCTTCGTCCACTCGAACAGGTGGTCGATGAAGTCCAGGACGCCCGCGTCGGCCCACTGGAGATCCTCGAAGAGCAGGACCGTCGGACCCGAGGCAGCGATCCGCTCGAAGAACGTGCGCCACGCCGCGAACAGCTCGTCGCGACCGCCGGATGGTGGCTGCTCCAGACCGAGCAGGGCAAGGAGGGCCGTCTCCACCCAGCGGCGCTCGTCGTCGGCGGGAACCCAGCGGGCCACCGTGTCGGCGACCTTCTGCCGGGTCGTCGCCTCGTCGTCGGTCTCGAGCAGGCCCGCCCTCCGGCGGACCATCTCGCCCACCGACCAGAACGTGATGCCCTGGCCATACGCGGGCGAGCGACCGCTATGCCAGTAGGTGTCATCGAGGAGGCCGCCGACGTATTTCAGGAACTCCCACGCGAGGCGGCTCTTGCCGATCCCGCCGGGACCCATAACCGAGATCAGGCGGGGTCGCTTGTCCCGCCCGGTTGCATGGAAGAGATCCTTGAGGAGGCGAAGCTCGTCGTCGCGTCCCACGAACGGCGCTTCGAGTCGGTCCGCACGATTCTTTCCTCCGAGCTCGGCGACGACGCGCAGGGCACGCCAGGCCGGGACGGGCGCGGCCTTGCCCTTGAGCGACTGCTCGCCGACCGGCTCGAAGGCGATCGCCTGGTTAGCCGCTCGCTCCGTGGTCTCGCCGACGAGCACGGACCCGGGCAGAGCCGCGGACTGGAGACGGCTGGCGGTGTTGACGAGATCGCCGGCCACCATGCCCTGGCCGACCGCCCCGATCGTCACTGCGGCTTCGCCCGTGAGCACCCCGGCTCGCGCCTGGATCGACGGGCCAAGGGTGCCAACCGTCCCGACCAGCTCCAGTGCGGCGCGGACCGCCAGCTCGGCATCCTGCTCTCGAGCGATGGGAGCGCCCCACACCGCCATGACCGCGTCGCCGATGAACTTCTCGACGGTCCCGCCGTAACGGTCGATGACCTCGCGGGCAAGGCTGAAGTATTGGGTCAGGAGCTCGCGCGTCTCCTCAGGGTCGCGCCCTTCAGCGAGGGTCGTGAAGCCGACGAGGTCGGCGAAGAGCACCGACACGATCCGCCTCTCGGCGACCGGCGCCGCCGTGGCGACGTTCACTGGGCCTGATGTGGGCTGGATCACCGGTGTGTCGGCACCAGCCGCCAGCGATGTGCCGCATTCGCCGCAGAACCGACCAGTCGGGGGATTCGCGGCCCCACACGCGGGACACGTCACGGCGAGGCTCGTTCCACACGTACCGCAGAACTTCTGACCCGGATCGTTGGTGGCTCCGCAGTTCGAGCAGTTCATCGTTTCCCATTGAGCGGCCCCGGTGATAGGTCGCGAAGCGTAGCCGACGCGACGACCCGATGAGCGTTGCGGACAGTCGGTACGCTCGCGTCCTCGGGCGGGCGGTCGTCAGACCGTGGAGGTGTCGCGTTGGCGTGCAGCCGGAATTCGGCCGGGCGAGGGACGGGGTTGGGCCACCGCTTCGAGCTGGTCCAGGAAGGCCTGCGCGCGGAGCCGCGAGAGGATCCCGCGGGCCGATTCGACCGCAGCCGCCACCTCGGGAGTCGAGGGATCGAGGACGGTCGCCATCTCGATCGTGACCTGGGCGAGAGAGAACAGTAAGCCGAGCTCGTGCAATGCTTGGAGGGACTCGCCGTAGAGGCGGAGCGCATCGGAAGCTTGCCCCTCGAGGGCGGCGAGCCCGGCCCGGATCGCCAGCCGCTCGGCCTCGTGGCGCGGCGTGTGCACGCCGATCTCGTCCAACGCGGCAAGATCCGCCTGCGCCCCGGCGACATCACCAAGGCGGATCGAGAATCTTGCGGCGATCGGCAGCCACTCTCGTGCCGACGATGGCGAGACTCGCACACCGGCGCGCCACAGGGCCACCGCATCGCTGAGACGCCCCTCGGCCGACGCGACCGAGGCGGGTCCGGCAATGGCTGTCCACGTGACCTGCGGATCCGTGACCTCCGCGGCGCCTCGCTCGATCTCGTCGACGGCGCCAAGGATCGGTTCTCCTCGCGCGGACGCAACCATCACGAGGCCGAACAAGGGCACGAGACGGTCAGCGGGCTCCGGATCTTCCGCGAGAAGTGTCTGCCACAAGCTCACTGCCTCGTCCCATTCGCCAACGGAAAACGCAGCAAATCCGGACGTGTCGAGGAATTGGAACATCCAGACCCGATCGCCGATTCGTCGGGCGAGGGCGAGGCCGTCGAGGGCGGCCTCGCGACCCGCCCTGGGATCGAAGTCCGACAGGTCGTTCAGGCGGTTATTGAGACCGCGGAGGGCGGTCCACGTCAGGCCGTCGGCCAGGGCGAGGCGCTCACCGATCTCGATGACGCCCATCCCCTCTCGAATTCGGCCGATCGTCGAGAGTGCCGAGCCCTTCGTCACGAGCGCGTCGGCGACGATGGCGCTGAGGTCGGCGCGCTCGGCGGCGTCGAGAACCCGTTCGATGATCTCGAGCGCGCGGCGGTGATCGTCCTGCAGGAAGGCCGCACGGGCGAACTGCGCCTCGAGCCCGACGACGACAGGATCGGGCGCGAGATCGGCGAACGCGGGGACGGATGCATCCAGAATTGCAAGCGCCCGCTCAGACTGACGACCGGTGAGCAAGGAGCGGGCGAGCTCGGTCATCGTCCTGGCCGTGGCACGCCGGTCGCCGATCTCGGTCCGGTGAGCGAGCGATCGATCGAGGAGCGATTCTGCGGCGGCGTGGTGCCCGGCTGCGCTCGCGGAGATCCCGGCGAGCTCGAGGAGGTCCGCCCGCTCAGCGGGATCGGTCGCGACAGTGAGCGCCTGCTCGAGGAATGTCACCGCCTGCTCGTGAGACCCGAGGGCAGCCGCACGTGTGGCCGCGGCCCGGAGCGCGATCCGGGCCTGACCGGCGAGCGCGTCGGCCTCGGGCCCCTCCGGGGAGTTCGCGTGCGCGGCGAGGTAATGGCCGGCAAGGGCGCCGGCGAGCTCCTCCGATCCGAGCGACTCGAAGAACCGCGCGGCCGCGAGATGCCTGCTCTTCCGTTCGCGCTTCGCCAGCGTCCCATAGGCGACCTCGCGGATCAGCGCCTGGACAAATCCGTACTGGCCGCGCTCCGGGCTCCGCGGGTCGACGTCGACGACGAGGAGCTCGCGCTTGACGAGCGCCTGTAGCCGGGCCTCGAGCTCCGCGTCCGATCCAGAGGAGATCGCCGAGAGGCCTGCGACGGTGAAGCTCTGGCCGAGCACCGCCGCATCGGAGACAAGCGCCCGGTCCGCCGCATCAAGGGCGTCGAGCCGAGACGCGATGAGCGCCGTGAGCGACTCGGGCACAGCGAGCGTCGAGAGGTCACCAATGGGCCGATAGGCGCCGTCCTCGAGGACGAGACGGCCTTCGGCGACGAGCATCCGGACGGTCTCGACGGCATACAGCGGGATGCCGTCTGCCCTCGCGACGATCGCGCTCGCCGTCCGGACCGGCAAGCCGGGCACGAGGCCGGCGAGCAGGGCGCGCATCGCCGCATCGGGGAGCGGTTCGAGGTAGAGCGACACGAAGTTCCGCTTACCCGCACCCCAGTCGGCTCGCCGCTCGAGGAGCTGCGGGCGGGACAGCGTTAGAACGTAGATCGGGACGTTCTTGCTCCACTCGAGGAGGTGATCGACGAAGTCGATGAGCCCGGCGTCGGCACTGTGGAAATCCTCGAACACGAGGACGACCGGTGCCTTGGCCGCAAGCCGCTCGAAGAACGTTCGCCACGCGCCGAACAGCTCCTCCGTTGCCGCGCCCGAGCCAATTCCGAGGAGGGCGAGCAGCGCCGGCTCGATCCAGCGCCGCTCATCCTCGTCCGGGATGTGCTCGGCGAGGGACGCCGCCACCTTTGTTCGGGTCGTTCGCTCGTCGTCGCCCTCGAGAAGGCCGCACCGCGCGCGGATCATCTCGCCGAGGGCCCAGAAGCTGATCCCATCGCCGTACGCCGGCGAGCGCCCGTCGTGCCACCAGACGAGGTCGGACAGCCCATCGACATACTTCAGGAATTCCCAGGCGAGCCGGCTCTTGCCAATGCCTGCCGGGCCGACGACGGACACGAGCCGCGCCCGCTGCTCGCGATTCGTCGCGTGGAAGAGATCCTTGAGGAGCCGGAGCTCGTCGTCGCGGCCGACGAACGGTGCCTCGAGCGCATCCGAGCGATTCCGGCCGCCGCGCTCAGCGACGACGCGAACTGCGCGCCAGGCGGTGACCGGAGCGGTCTTGCCCTTGAGGGTCTGCTCCCCCGCCGGCTCGAACACGATGGCGGCCGACGCGGCCCGCTGCGTCGCCTCGCCGACGAGGACCGCCGCGGGCGGCGCGACCGACTGGAGGCGGGATGCCGTGTTGACGAGATCGCCGGCGACCATCCCCTGGTTCGTCGCACCGAGCGTCACGGCGGCTTCCCCGGTCAGGACCCCGGCTCGCGCCTGGATCGTGGGGCCAAGCGAGCGCACGGAATCGACGAGCTCGAGACCTGCCCGCACGGCCCGCTCGGCATCGTCCTCGTGCGCTGTCGGGGCTCCCCAGACCGCCATGACGGCGTCGCCGATGAATTTTTCGACGGTCCCGCCGTAGCGTCCGACGACGTCACGGGCGAGGTCGAAGTACTGGGAGAGGAGCTCGCGGGTGTCTTCGGCATCGCGGCCCTCGGCGAGGGTCGTGAAACCAACGAGGTCTGCGAAGAGCACGGACACGATCCGCCGCTCGGCGACCGGTGCCGACGGCGCGGCTGTCCGAGCGGAAGCCGCCACAGCCGCGGAACCGGAGCTGGCGGCAGGCGACACGGGCGTGCCGCACTCACCGCAGAACTTCGCGTCGGGCAGGAGCGCCTTGCCGCACGTCGCGCACGCCAGACCGAGGCGGGTTCCGCATTCCTTGCAGAATTTGGTACCCGGCGCGTTCTCGGTCTGGCAATTCGAGCAGATCACAACACCCTC
>DATHGS010000283.1:0-2789 GCA_035490155.1 Candidatus Methylomirabilota bacterium
TGCTCGTCCAGTTTCTGCGAGAAGACCTCGAGCTCACCGGCACCCACGTCGGCTGCGACACCAGCCAGTGCGGCGCGTGCACCGTGACCATCGACGGCAAGGCCGTGAAGAGCTGCACGATGCTCGCGGTCCAGGCCGACGGCGCGAATGTCCGGACGATCGAGGGGATGCAGGCCGCCGACGGCGCGCTCCACGCGCTCCAGGAAGGGTTCTGGGCGAAGCATGGCCTCCAGTGCGGGTTCTGCACGCCGGGCATGATCATGACCGCGGCCGACCTGCTGGCCAGCAACCCGGCCCCGTCGGATACCGAGATCCGCCACGGGATCGAGGGCAACATCTGTCGCTGTACCGGCTATCACAACATCGTGGGAGCGATCCGCGAGGCGGCCGTCACGATGCGCGCCGGTGCCACCGAGCCGTCCGGCTCCAAGGCCTGAGCGTCCAGAGGAGGATCCGATGGCCGTCGACACCCTGGGAACTTCCGTCAAGCGCCGCGAAGACCTGCGCTTCATCACCGGCCAGGGCCGGTACCTCGATGACCTGAAGCTGCCGGGCATGACGTACCTGGCCATCCTGCGCAGCCCGTACGCCCACGCCAACATCCGCTCGATCGACACGTCGGCCGCCAAGGCGATGCCCGGCGTCGTGGCCGTGCTCACCGGCGCCGACGTGCCGTATAACCCGTTGCCGATGGCCTGGCCGGCCGGTGGCTCGAGCGGCATCGTGAACAACATCAACATGCCGCGGGTCCTGGCGACCGACAGCGTCAAGTGGACCGGCGAGGGCGTCGCTGCCGTGATCGCGGAGACCCCGGAAGAGGCCGCCGACGCGCTCGAGTCGATCGTCGTCGACTGGGAGCCCCTGCCGGCCGTGGTGGATGCCGAAGCGGCGACCCAGCCGGGCGCCCCGCAGCTCCACGAGAACGCCCCGAACAACATCGTCTTCGAGTGGCAGGTCGGCGACAAGGCCGGCACGGACGCCGTAATCGCGGCCGTCGAGGTCGTCGTCAAGCAGCGGATCGTCAACCAGCGGCTGATCCCCAACCCCATGGAGGTCCGCGGCGACATCGGCTGGTACAACCCCGGCACCGACGAATACACGGTCTGGATGTCGAGCCAGACGCCGCACATCCAGCGGCTCCTCCTCGCCGCTTTCGTGACCGGCATCCCGGAGCACAAGATCCGCTGCATCAGCCCGGATGTCGGCGGTGCGTTCGGCTCGAAGATCTTCTGCTATGCCGACATGGCCCTCGTCATGTTCGCGAGCAAGGCGATCGGCGGGCGGCCGGTGAAGTTCGTCGAGACGCGGACCGAGAACTACCAGAGCACGATCCACGGCCGCGACCACATCACCTACCTCGAGATCGCCGGCACCCGCGAGGTCGAGATCACGGGGCTCAGGGTCAAGACGTACGCCAATCTCGGTGGCCGCCTGTCGACCGTCGGACCGGGCATCCCCACGACGCTGTACGGCCGGGTCCTCGCCGGGCCGTACAAGTTCCCGAACGTCCACTGCGAGGTCACGGGCGTCTATACGAACACGACGTTCGTCGACGCCTACCGCGGGGCCGGCCGCCCGGAAGCGACCTATGTCGTCGAGCGGGCGATGGACCTCTTTGCCGACGAGATCGGCATGGACCACGCGGCCATTCGCCGCAAGAACTTCCTGCCGCCCGACTCCTTCCCGTATGACAACCCATCAGGGCTCGGGACGGCCGTCAACGGCGAGAAGATCTTCATCGACTCGGGCAACTACGAGCCGGCGCTCAACAAGGCGCTGACGATGATCGACTACTTCGAGATCGACAAGAAGAAGCAGGAGGCCCGCTCGCGGGGCAAGTACCTCGGGATCGGCCTGTCGACCTACATCGAAGTTTGCGGCGTGGCTCCGTCGAAGTGGATTGGCGCCGTCGGCGAGGGCTGGGGCGCGGCGATGTGGGAATCGGCCAACGTCAAGGTCCACCTCACCGGCAAGATCATCGTGACCGTCGGCACCCAGCCGCAGGGCCAAGGCCACGAGACGACCTACGCCCAGGTGATCGCCCACGAGCTCGGCGTGCCGATGGACGACATCATCGTCCAGCACTCCGACACCCAGGGGACGCCGTTCGGCTACGGCTCGTACGGCAGCCGGACGAGTTCGGTCGGGATGACCGCCGCCGTCAAGGCGGCCGGCAAGATCCGCGAGAAGGCACGCCGTTATGCCGCTCACATGCTCGAGGCGAACGTCGGAGACATCGAGGTCGACGGCGCGAACTACTCGGTCAAGGGCTCGCCCGACAAGGTCAAGACCCTCCAGGAGATCGCCTTCGCGATCGACCTCGGCTTCAGCATGCCGGAGGCGATGGAGCCCTACCTCGACGAGACGGCCTACCACGACACCCCGAACTGCACCTGGCCGTTCGGGACCCACATCGCCCTCGTCGAGATCGACGAGCAGACCGGCAAGGTCGACCTCGTCCGATATGTGGCGGTCGACGACGTCGGCAAGAAGATCAACCCGATGATCGTCGACGGCCAGCTCCACGGTGGCATCGCCCAGGGGGTCGGCCAGGCGCTCTGGGAGGGCGCGATCTACGGCGAGGACGGCCAGCTCCAATCGGGCTCGCTGCTCGACTACGCGTTGCCGCGGGCGGCCTGGCTGCCGAACCTCGAACTCGACGAGACGGTCACGCCGTCGCCGGTCAATCCGCTCGGGGTCAAGGGCGTCGGCGAAGCCGGCACGATCGCCAGTACGGCGGCCACCGCCAACGCCGTCATCGACGCGTTGAGCCCGTTTGGGATCCGCCA
>DATHGS010000284.1:0-5633 GCA_035490155.1 Candidatus Methylomirabilota bacterium
GCGGAGAAGCAGCCACGTCAGGCGGCGGCGCAGACGCCGTCGGTGGGACGGCGGGTCCACCGTGCCGGGGTAGAGCTCGACGACGACCGGACCGAGGACGGCCTCGAGGCGCTGGGTCAATTGGCGGGCGAGGTCCAGCTCTTCGCGCGAGCCCTCGGTCGGCAGCCGGCCGTCCCAGTCGGGGCCGAGGAGCGCCGCGGGCGATGTCGGCGGCAGGATGCGGGTCGCCATCCGGCGGCCGATGTAGAGCTCTTCGGTTCCGGCAATGGCAAATGGAACGACCGGCGCTCCGGTCCGCAGGGCGATCAGCGCCCAGCCGACCCGGAACGGTCCGATGCGCCCGGCCGGACCGCTCACGGTGCCTTCGGGCATCTGGGCGAAGACACCGCCGTTCGCGATGACCGCCCGGGCAGAGGCGACGTGCGGTTCGACGCCGACGCCGCCGCGCCAGACGGGCAGGAGCCCGCCGAGCCGATGGACGAAGCGCTCGCGCCAGCGCGACGTGAAGGTCGACGGGGCGCTGCCGAGGAACCAGACTCGCGGTTCGGCCGGCAGCGCATGAAGGACGAGGATGGGGTCCATCCAACCTCGATGGGCCGCCGCAACGAGGAGATAACCACCGGCCGGCAGGTTCTCCCGACCGGACGTCGTCATCCGAAAGCGAAAGACGAAGCGAAGGACGACCTCGGCGAGGAACCGGACCACCCGGTACAGGATCGAGGCCCGCGCCTCCGGTACCCGACCGAGCCAGGCGAGACCCTCGACCGCCCCACCGCGAGCGTCGGCGAGGGCCTGCGGCGAGACGCGGCCCGGGGGTGGCCGGCGCCGTTGGAGACGGGACGACGCAGCGGGGCGCCCGGGCTTGCGCTCGGATTCACGCAGGGGTTCGGACTCGGGCTCCGCGGTCGGCGCCACGGGTCAGGCCGGCGGCGAGCCGAATTCGGCGGCCGATCGGTCGGCCGTCGCCGGGTCCGGGTCGTCGATGGCGTCGGCGTCATCCTCGATGCCGTCGGGATCGTCCCGGTCGGTCCAGTCATCGGTCTCGGTCGGTCGTGGACGTCCGGGCCCGTGTCGGTACCACAGCCCGACGAGCCCGACGAGCATGAAGGCGATCGTCACGATCTGGGCCGTCGGAATGCCGAAGAACGTCCAGTTGCCCGTCCGCAGGAACTCGAGCCCGAAACGAGTCGCTCCGTACCAGACGAAGAAGACCAGCAGCAGGTCGCCGGGAACCAGCCTCGCGACACGGTGTCTCGCGAGCCACAGCAGCGTCGCCGCGCCGATCAAGCCCGAAACCGACTCGTACAGGAACAGCGGCTGGAAGTGCGTCGTCGCGAGCGGAAACAGGTCACAGGGATAGGCCGCCACGCGGTGGGCACAGTCGATCGCGATCCCCCACGGCAACGTCGTCGGCGGACCGTACAGCTCCTGGTTGAAGAAGTTCCCGAAGCGCCCGACCGCCTGCATGATGAAGAGGCCAGGGGCCACGATATCCGCCCAGGTCCAGAAGTTGACCTTCCAGCGGCGGGTCAGGTACCACGCCGCGATCGTCCCGGTGATGATCCCGCCGGGAACACCCAGCCCAGAGAATCCGGCGAAGGCGTACGAGCCGTCCGCCTGGCGGGCGATCGGCAGGATCGCCGTGATCGGGTCGGGGGCGTAGAGGGCCCACTGATCAATGAGGTGGTAGAGGCGGCCGCCGACGAGCGCCGCGATCGCAACGACGATCATGCCGTTGCCGACGAGGTCCGGGTCCTCGCCCCGCCGCCGGGCCTCGCGCACGAGGATGAAGTAGACGGCGGCAAGACCGAGGGCATAGCAGATGCCGTACCAGTGGATCGGAAACGACCCGATCTGAATGGCGACCGGATCCGGGGTGATGTCGATCATGTCGGACGGAGTGTACGTGCCGCCCCGGGTGGTCGGCCCGGCGGCCCGACTGAGGCTGCCCGCCTATACTGGCCGGCGCATGACATCCTCCCTCACGGCTCAGCCGCCGACTCGATGAACGCCGAGTTCAACTGGTGGCTGCTCATCGTCGGGCTCGTCGTCGGTGCCGCGCTCACCTGGCTGGTGATGGCCGACCTGACCCGGCGCGATGCCGACGTCGACGCTGCCGAACAGGCCGGCGAGGCACGCTGGATCGCGACGATCCTGACCGATTCCGGACAGCCGATCGGCCCCGATCGAGTCGAAGAGGTCCTGCGCCTCCACCGCGACTATCTGGCCGCACCGCCACCCGATGACCCGGTCCTGCTGGCGGACGAGGATGACGCGACCGACCACGCGCCGGCCGCCGCCGCGCCTCCCACGGCTCCCATCCGCCGATCGACGACGTTCCCCCGCGAGCCCGGCACCTAGTCGCTCGGAACGCGCCCCGTGTGGACGGCGACAGCCCCGAGCCCCAGTCGCCGGATCGTGACGTCGACCAGCCCCGCCGCGATCATCAGACGAGCCAGGTGCTCCGCGTCCGGGAAGCCCTCGAGCGACGCCGGGAGATAGTCGTACGTCTCGCCAAGGCCGACCAGCGAACCGACGAGGGGCGCGAGGCGGTGAAAGGTTGCTCGGTGAATCCGGCCCCACCAGCGCGGACGGGGCATCGTGAGCTCGAGGCATACCACCCGCCCACCCGGCCGGCCGACGCGTCGCATCTCCCGGAAACCGGCACCGAAATCGGCGAGATTGCGAAGCCCGAAGGCGATCGTCGCGGCATCAAAGTTGCCATCGTCGAAGGGCAGGTCGAGGGCGTTGCCGAGGAGGAACTCCAGCTGAACGAGATCGCTCGTGGCGGCCCGCCCGAGGGCGACCATCCCCGGCGAGAGGTCGACCGCGGCGACCCGCCCGAACGGCCCGACCCGATCGGCCAGGGCTGCCGCAAGCTTGCCGGTTCCCGCCGCGACGTCGACGACCGAGTCGCCCGGCCCAACCCCCGTGGCTGCCACCGCGGCCGCTCGCCAGCGACCGTCGAGGCCGAACGTCATGATCGTGTTCAGCCGGTCGTAGACGGGGGCGATCTCGTCGAACATCGCCGTGACGTCGCCCTCAGACAGGCGATTGCCGCCACGCGGTGGCGAGGGCGATGCGGCGGGGGCGTCGCCCGTGGGCAGTGTCTCGTCGGGTCGCGGGTCCCCGCCGGGAGGCGAGGTCGGCCCGGCGACCACGGTCACGACTGGCCGACGAGGACCGGCTCGCCACCGACGGTATCGCCGCTCAGCGGGACCAACGAGATCCCGAACGTGGAGCCAGCGCCAACCCCGGTGAGCGACGGGGCCGACCCGACCCAGTAGGCAAGACCCGCCCCGAGGAACATCCGCCCCACCCGCTGCCGTGTGCCGCCGGTCTCCACCCAGCAGCGGTACTCCATGCCCGCGGCCGGCGGCGTCAGGCTGGTCGCGACGACGACGACGTCGGTCGACGAGGGCGAGAAGATCAGCGTTCCGGTCGGGCCGGCCCCGCCGGCCGCGGTCAGGGCCACGTGGCGGGCATCGGCCTGCCGATCGACCCGGATCGTCCACGCCGCGACCTCTCGCAGCTCCTCGATCTGGCGATCGCGCGACCCGCCGACGAAGACCGTCGTGCCTACGACGGCGATGACGATCGCGGCCGCAAGCGTGGCGAGCCACATGGCGGGTCGCGGCACGCGGCCGAACCGGGCTCCGCGAATGGCTCCGAGGTCAACGAATTCTGGGGCCGGGATCGCCGCGGCAGCAGGACCGGCCATGACAGCCGTCTCCTGGCCACGCGGTCGGCCAACGGCAGCCACCATGGCCAGGGTTCGCTCTCGCAGCTCGGGCGGCGGCATGAGCCTGACGGCATCACGGATCACCGCCGCCGAGCGACGCAGCCGCTCCATCTCGGCGGCGCAATCGGGACAGCCGGCGAGATGCCCGGCGAGTGCGGCCGCCTCCGGTGTGTCGCCGGCAACGAGGCGCGCAAAACCGCCCGGCTCGACCGCCGCGATCTCGAGCAGCTCGCGTGCCTCAGCGTGATCCATCGTCACCCATCACCATTTCATCGCCAGTCATCAGCGGTCCATCGCGTCGCCGGCCGAGACCGGCACGGGCGCCAGTTCGGCCCCCGGCCCGAACTCGTCGGCGAGGACCTCGCGCAGTCGGAGTAGCGCGCGTCGTGTTCGGGTCTTGACCGTCCCGAGTGGCCAGCCGAGCCGGTCGGCGATCTCGGTCTGGGTCAGTTCCTCGCTGTAGGCCAGGATCAGCGCCGTTCGCTCGTGCTGCGGAAGCCCGGCCAGGGCACCGCGCAGGACGTCGCGCAGCTCTGTCGCGGCAAGCTCTCCTTCGGGACCGGGTCCGAGATCCGCCCCGCCGAGGACCGTCCCGCCGGCGAGTGCCCGCTCGAGAGCGGCCGTCTCGTCGGCCTCCGAGCCACTGGCCGTCGAGAACGAAACGAGGCTCGGCCGGCGCCCGGCCGCCCGGAATCGATCGACCGTCCGATTGCGTGCGATCGTATGAAGCCAGGCCGCCAGCGACCCGACGGACGGATTGAACAACTCGGCCCGATTCCAGAGCGCGAGGAACGTCTCCTGAACCACCTCTTCGGCGACCTGCCGATCCGAGGTCAGGCGGATCGCCGCCGCGAAGACCGCGTCGACGTGCCGATCGTAGAGCGCCGCCAAGGCCGCCTCCGAGCCAGCAGCGACCGCCCGGACGAGATCGGCCTCGGCCTGCTGGGCGTGACGGTCGCCTGACACCTCTTACGCCCCGCCGAGCTCGTCGGTTTCGATTCGAAGGTTGAGGGGGCGCCGTTCGAAGCCGCTCGAGAACACGACGTCAGTCTCGGTCGTGAAGACGTGACGGGTCGCCTGGATCAGGCGGAGAACACGCTCGAGGTCGCGGGTGTCGCGCGCCCGCACCTTGAGAAGGTAATCGGCCTCGCCCGCGATGTGGTGGCACTCCTCGATCTCGGGGATCGCCGCGAACTCGTCGGTCAGGTCGGTCGCGGCCGTGCCCGGTGCCTGGGTGATCCACGAAAAAGCGAGGATGCCGAGACCGACGGCCGACGGATCGACGACGGCGGCATAGCCGCGGATCACGCCGCGGGCCTCGAGCTTCTTGACCCGCTCGTGGGCCGACGGGCCACTCATCCCGACGTCCGCCCCGAGCTCGGCGTAGGGCCGCCGGGCGTCCCGCTGGAGGATGTCGAGGATCCGTGCGTCGTTCGCACTAAGCCGGTCAGGACCTGCCATCTAGTACCATTTCATAAGGCTGTTCCGTTGACGCCCCATCATCCGTTAGGTATTCTGTACGAACACAGGTTTTCTGGTTGTCGACCCTTCGCAGCTCAGCGATGGGACCCATCGGTCCACGGCGACCACGCAGCGGAGGAACCGCCGATGATCGCAATCGGAATCGGGTTCCTGGCGCTGTTCTCAATCCTCAGCATCGCGCTGGGCAATGACGAGCGCCAGACCGACATTCGAGATGACGCCAGGCTGTGGATTCGCTTCGTCGCCCACTGATCTGACGAGTCGATAGCCTAACCCACGAGGCCCCGAACGACGGGGCTTCGTTGATTCCCGGGGCTCCCGGGCGCTGCCGCGATGCGTCGCGACCGGATCTCTGGTCGCGACCGGGTCTCTACCAGTCCCCGCGGGCACGGAACGTCGCCGCGGCGAA
>DATHGS010000285.1:0-4989 GCA_035490155.1 Candidatus Methylomirabilota bacterium
CGACCGGCCGGTCCGCGGCGGCATCGAGATCGACCGTGGCGATCGCCCGAGCGGCCGCGGCGACTGGATCGGCGAGGCTCTGGAGGCGCGCCGCCAGCTCGACGAAGGCGCGGCCGGTCAGGAATGCCTGGACGGCCTCGCGCTCGGGCACGAGACCGACCGATCGATAGACCGACGGGTTGCGCCAGGCCGGCTGGCCACCGACCGACACCTTGCCCGCCGACGGCCGGAGGAGCCCGGCGAGCATGTGGAGGATCGTCGTCTTGCCCGCGCCGTTCGGGCCGAGCAGCCCGGTGACCCCGGAGCCGAGCGCGAACGTGATGTCGTTGACGGCGACGATGTTGCCGTACCAGCGCGAGACACCCTCGAGGACGAGCGCGGCGGGCGGCCCGCCGGTCGGAGCGCCGGCGGTTGGCAGCGGGGCGAACGATTGGGCGCTCACGTGGCGATCCTCGAGAACCGCCGGACGGTGATCGCGATCGAGCCGACGACCCCGGCGAGCGCGGCGGCGAGGTAGGCCACGTTGGGCAGGTCGATGAAGAAGAAATCCGAGCCGAGAGGCGTTCCGAACAGGATCGAGTTGGTGCCATCGAGGACGGACGTCGGACTGAGGAGGAGCAGCCACGTCCCGATCACGGACGAGCCCAGTCCGAGGACCGTCCCGGCGACGATGTTCGGGATCGTGAAGAGGGCGATGATCCCGGCCGTGGCGTACGCCCGTCGTGGCGTGAACGCGGCGACAGCCATCGACAGGCCGCCGAGCAGCGCGGCCGACAGGATCGCCTGGGCGAGAACGGGTCCGACCGACGGCAGGTCGTCGCCGACGGCGCCGAGGATGTCGGGCGAAAGCAGCACCCGGCCGAGGAAGAGCAGGACCTGCGGCGCGAGCTCGATCAGCAGCAGCGCTGCAACGAACCCGGCGATGCGGGCCAGCGCATAGTCGGAGCGCCGGAGGGCGCGGGCGAAGTACAGGGCCAGCACGCCATAGCGCTGGTCGCGCCCGAACAGCTCCGGCGCCTGGGCGGCACAGAACAGGACGACGATCGTCGAGATCGAGCTGAAGTAGGTGTCGTATCGAATGGGCGCGTTGTTCGCGAACCGCGACCCGACCCCGAACTGGGCGGCCATCGTCAGGGCGCCGACGATCGCGATCGCCGGCAGGAGCGCCAGTCCGACGAGGATGATCGGGGCGATCTTCGCCCGACCGCCGCGGCCGATCCCGAAGGTCGATCGGAGGCTGTGGAAGAAAAGGGATCGAATCGCGTGGGCCCGGCCGAGGCGCGGCCCCTCGTAGCGGCGGTAGCCGATGTCGTAGATCGAGCCGGTCGGGCCGGCCAGACCGGTCGTGGTCGCGACGCCGCTCGACGCGACCCCGGCGGTCGTCGCGTCCGTCATCGGTCGTCGCCAGGAGCGGTCGGAGCCGCCGAAACCGGTGGACCCGGCGCCGCCTCGGCCGTGGGGGCACGCGCCGCTGCGATTTCGGCCGGCGGCACATCCCGGAACAGATCCTCGAGCCGATGACGGCGCTGCTCGATCCGGACGAGCGGCAACCCGAGCTCGGCGACCGCATCCCTGACGAGGTCGTACGGCCGGCCGTCGGATATCGCGATGAGAACCGCCCGGCCGTCGACGACGACCGAGAGCCCGTCGGCCGTCAGCCGATCGGCCAGGGCCGTGCTGCCCTCGTCGACCTCGACCGCCAGCGTTCCGGTCTGCTCGATGAAGTCGCCGAGGGGCGCCGACCGAAGGAGCCGCCCGCCCTCGATGGCGACGAGATGGCTGCAGACGGCCTCGATCTCACCGAGCAGGTGCGACGCGACGATGACCGCCATCCCGAACTCCGTGCCGGTCCGGCGGACGAGCTCGAGCATCTCGTCGCGGCCGGCCGGGTCGAGCCCGTTCGTCGGCTCGTCGAGAAGCAGCAGGCGCGGGTCGTGGACGAGCGCCTGGGCGAGCTTGACCCGCTGCTTCATTCCGGTCGAATAGCCGCCGATCGCGCGGTAACGCTCCTCGTACAGGCCGACGTGGCGGAGCACCTCAGCGGTCCGTTCGCGGGCCGCGGTCCGGGGCAGCCCCGAGATGAGCGCGAGATGGGAGACGATGTCGGTCGCCGACGCATCGGGCGGCAGGCAGTCGTGCTCCGGCATGTAGCCGACGAATTGGCGGATGTCGGTCCCGCGGGTCCGGACGTCGAGATCGAGGACCGTCGCGTCGCCCGAGGTCGGTTCGACCAGGCCGAGCAGGATCTTGAGCAGCGTGCTCTTGCCCGCCCCGTTCGAGCCGACCAGGCCAACGATCCCGGGCTCGATGTCGACCGTCAGGCCATCGAGGGCCGTGATCGCGCCGCCGTAGCGCTTGGTCAGGTTTCGGAGCGAGATCAGGGCCACGGTCCAAGGGTAACCCGGGCTGCCGCCGCTCGGACAGCCAGCCGCTGTGCCAGCCGCCGAGCGCTTCAAACTGGTGCGGTCGAGGCTCAAGTCAGAGCGGTTGTCGACCGATACCTTGCAAACCATGACGATCGACCTGGTCAGCCCTTCGCCGTCGCTGCTGCCAATCGAGGAACAGATCCGGCGCGGCGACGGGTCGTCCCGCGAGTTGGCGTCTCTGATCGCGAGTTCGCCGGCCCTCGCAGTCCGCGTCCTGCGGATGGCCAACTCGGAGTTCCGCGCCCCAATAGGCCAGGTGTCATCGCTCAGTCGGGGAATCACGATGCTCGGCGACAGCGGCATACGCCAGGTCGTTCTCACATCGCTCGTCCTGTCACGCCGCTCCGGCCGGCGATCGCCGAAGGAGGCCCTCGCCTCGACGGATCTCATCGGCGATGCCGTTCTCGAGGCTGCCGTCTGCCGCAACCTCGCCGCTCTTACATGGATCTGCTCGTCCGACGAGGCCTTCGCGGCCGGCCTCCTCCACGATCTCGGTCAGACCGATGTGCGGAACGACATCAGCGAGTCACATGCCTCGGATCATTCGACCCAGGACTTCAGCGAGCCCGTCGACTACGAGGATGAGCGGGACGAGGAGACGACCCGCCTGGACAACGGCGCGTTGCCCACGTTCGACTGTCAAATGCCGCGCATCGCAAGCGCCAGTCCAGAACACCATGATCACGAGTCGATGTCACTGTCGGCTCTGGTCCACGCGTCAGCCATGATTGCCCGGAAGCTGAGATCCGATCGTTCGGACCCCGACGACGCGGCCGGCCTGACGGTCGACGCGGCCCTCGTTACGATCGGTGTGGACCGCGCTCTCTGGGCCTCCCGCCTTGAGGATGTCCGCGACGAATACGACTCGCTGCTCACGCTCTTCAAGTCAATGGCGGCTTGGCTTGGGTCGACCGGGACGCTTCGCCCGGATCGATGGAGCCCAGTGGTGCTTGTCGAGCTAAACCGCTCGGCGTGATCGCGGGCGACACTGATCGAGCCAGAGCCAGGTCAAGCGGCGGGTGGAACCGCGTCGCGAAACTCAAATGCAGCGCTGAGGTCCAGGGATCTCTCCGGCTGACTGGGGCCCAGCATCGCCATCGGCACCATGCCGGAGCCTCTTGACTTTGAGCTCGTCGACCGTTCCGGCACGCGGGCCGCGAAATCCGGGTCGACCATTCGAGTTCGGAGGGCGAGAAGCAGCGTGGCGTGAATCTGGCAGATGCGCGACTCGGTTAGACCGAGGACCTTGCCGATCTCCCTGAAGGTCATCTCGTCGCTGTAGTACATCGACAGGACCACCTGCTGCCGGGAGCTCAGACGCCCGATCTCCCAGGCGAGGCGGACGAGGTCGTCGCGCCGTGTCGCCTCGGACTCTGGGTCGATCGCCGCGAGATCGGCTGTTTCGTGGGCAATTCCCACCTGCTCCTCGCCATCATCTCGGCTGTCCGGCTGGTCGAGCGAGATCGTGATGACGCTCGCCGCTCGAAGCCGCGCGTGATAGCGATTGACCGAAATCCCAAGGCGCTCCGCGATCTCGCTGGCGGTCGGGACTCGCTCGAGCTCTGCATGGAGCCTGCTGATCGTGCCGCCAGTCGACCGGGCGAACTCGCGCCCGGCACGACCGACGGGATCGAGGGCCCGAACCGCGTCGAGGATCGAACCGCGGATCCGGACGATCGCGTAAGACTCGAACGACGCCTCGGAGTCCGGCTTGTAGGCGTCGATTGCACGAAGGAGCCCCAGGGTGCCCGCCTGCATGGCGTCTTCGCGGTCGAAAACGCCCTGGAGCGAGACCCTGAGCCGCCCGACCACAAACTTGGTGAGGTGCGAATAGCGAGCCATAAGCGCGTCGCGATCGCCCTGGATCAAGAAACCCGACTCCCCGGCATTGGCCGAGGCACGCACCAACGAAATGACCCCCGACGGCGGCGAGATCGCCGGCGCCGACGATCGGCCCGGCGATGACGTGAGTTGAAGATCAGGCGGCACCTCCGGAGTCTCGCTTACGGCATCGGCCCGACAACATCCCTCCCTCGGGCCGCCGCGCAACCCGCAGGTACGTTGGGCAGGTACTGCGGCTGGGTGAGACCAAGCGCGCGACCGGCACAGTGAGTGCGCGGCGTGCCCCCCGGTTCACCAGGAAAAGGATCGTTCGGCACCACGAGCCCGCGTCGGCCCAGACCTAGCGGAGTGCAGCCTCCAGCGCGACGCGTGCCTCTGTGCCGGCGTCGCGGTACTTCACGATCACGCCCGTCGCAAGCGCCAGGCCGTGACGCTCGGCGAAGCCGCCTTGGATCATTCGCGTTCCCGGCACGACGACAGCGCCGGCCGGCACGACGAGTGGCTCGTCGACGGTGCCCTGGATCACGACCTCGCGAGTCAGGTCGTAGAGGCGCGACGTTCCGGTCAGGCTGACCCCCGCACCGATCACGGCGCCGCTTCGAACCAGCACCCCCTCGAGCAGGCAGCTGCCCGCTCCGACGAACGCGTCGTCCTCGACGATCACCGGCCGACCCCCGGGCGGCTCCAGGACGCCACCGATGGTGACCCCTGCGGCGAGGTG
>DATHGS010000286.1:0-2831 GCA_035490155.1 Candidatus Methylomirabilota bacterium
CGCAAGGAATCCAAGTTCGGTCGGACTGAGAAGTGGCTCGGTCAACATCGTCCGATGATGCATCCTCTGGGCGACGATCGGGCGGACCAACCCGTCGGGGAACCGACATAAACTGTCGGCGATGACCGACACGGCTCCCCCGACCCGCCACGTGACGACCACCAGGATTGTCGCTGTCCGCGGGTCTGCGCTTGAATACCGGGCGGACCGTGTCGTCGGCGAGGAGCCGCTCGAGATCCTCGCCGCGGGTCCGGGCCAGACCCCGGTCGCCGTCGCGGTCACGATGCGGACGCCGGGCAACGAGGACGAGCTGGCCGTCGGTTTCCTGCGGACGGAGGGCCTCATCGAGGGCCCGGAAGTCGTCCGCGTCCAGGCCGGTAATCCAGTCGAGATGAACCAGCCGGACGATCGCGCGATCGTCCGACTCTCCCGTCCGTTCGACGCGTCGGTCGTCGCCGAGCGCCATTTCGTGGCGACCGCCTCGTGCGGGATCTGTGGCAAGGCGTCCCTTGACGAGGTCGCGGTCAAGTCGGCCCCCTTGAAGGCTGGCCCGGTCGTCTCACGCTCCGTCGTTCTCGCCCTGCCGGACCTACTCCGTGCCGCCCAGCGCGCCTTCGACGAAACGGGTGGGCTTCACGCCGCCGGCCTGTTCACGCCGACCGGCGAGCTGATCGCGATCCGCGAGGACGTCGGGCGCCACAACGCCCTCGACAAACTGGTCGGCTCGCAGGTGCTGGCCAAGGCGATGCCGCTCGGCCAGCGGATCCTGATGGTCAGCGGCCGGGTCTCGTTCGAGATCATCCAGAAGGCGGCCGTGGCCGGAATCCCGATCGTTTGCGCGGTCTCCGCGCCGTCCGACCTTGCGATCGAGGCCGCCGATCGGCTCGGGGTGACGCTGGTCGGCTTCCTCCGCGGCGACGGTTTCAACGTCTACGCCCACGACGAGCGGATCGACCTTCGCGACTTGCTCGCCTTCGACTGACGAGCACCTGCCGACGGTGTATCGTCGGCCAGGACCCGGCCTCCCGCGCCTTTCCGTTGGCCACTGACCTGCCACGAGGAGCCTGACGATGCCGTCACTGTCCCATCGCCCAACCGTCCGAAGCGCCCTTTTCCGAATCGGTTCGGCGGCCATCCTCCTCGCAGGTCTGTTCGGCCCGGCCTCCGCCTCCGCCGCGACGACCCCGACCTTCGTCCCGATCGGCGCCGGCTATACGGCGGAGACTCTCGAGCAATTCGCCGCCGAGGCGGCCGCCGTCGATACGTCCGATGAGGTCTCGATCCTGGTTCTGCCGATCACCTACGGCGTGGATCCGCTGTCGATGTCCAATGGCCTGAGGAACAAGAACCTGACGCTCGCCGACAGCCGGCGCGGCCAGATCGAGGACGCCTGCTTCGCGGTCATCCCGGCCGGCGAGACCTGCCACGTCGTCCTCGCGCCGGTCCTTGTCCGGGCCGATGCCTTTGATCCGGCGAACGTCGCGCTGGTGACGCCAGGGCTCGACGGCATCTACGTCCTCGGTGGCGACCAAGTGGTTGCGATGGAGGTCGTCGCCAACACCCCGTTCGAGGCCGCACTCGCCAATGCCCAGGCAGCCGGTGCCGTGACGAGCGGCAACAGCGCCGGCGCGGCTGTCGAATCCGCCGACATGATCGCCGGCTACACCGGCATTAATGGGCCGGAGCAGGGGTTCGAGCAGGGAGCCGTCGACCTCTGGCTGTACGACGGCCCGACCGACGAAACGCGGGGCCTCGTCTTTGGCCTCCAGAACGTCCTCCTCGACCAGCACGTATTCCAGCGCGGGAGGATCGCGCGCCTGATCAGCGCTTCACAGATGGCCGGCGAGCTCGGGATCGGGGTCGATGCCGACACGGCCGCCACGATCAAGAACGGGACCGACCTGACGCAGGTCGGCGGCTCGTCCGGCGCCTTCGTGGCGGACTCGCTCACGTACGGGTCGCTCGCTCAATACGATCCATCAGGGACGCTGTCGATCCACAGTGTGGCCACCCACGTCCTTGCCCCCGGTGACGGTTACAACCTCGCCACCCGACAGCCGATCGTCAGTGGCAGCGCCGTCGCCGCTCCGGACCTCGCGAGCCGAACGTTTCCCAGCCTGGCGACGCCCGCAGGCAGCGGCCCGCTCCTCCTCGGGGGCGGCGTCTCTGCGACGTCCGGGGTGATCGACCGGCTTGTCGCCGCCTCGGGTGGAGGAGGCAGCCGGATCGTGGTCCTGACCGTGGGCTACGCGAAGTCCGAGATCGCGACAAAGGACGCCAAGGCATACGCCGCCGCCCTGACTGCGGACGGGGCAACGGCCAGCTGGTTCGTCCTCGACCAGAGGACGAATGCAGCACCAGTGACGGCCGCCCTCGCCGGAGCCGACGGAATCCTCCTCACCGCTCCGGACCCTTCGACGGTGCTCGCCGCGCTTGGTGCGACATCCGCAATATCCTCCGCTGTGGAAAGCGCCTGGCGTGGCGGTGCCGCGCTGCTCGCCAACGACGCCGCCGCATCGGCGCTCAGTGCCGGCTTCACCGCAGACGTACGGCCGGGCCCATCGACCGGCGCGATCGAGTCGGCGGCCGTCGCCGAGTTCCGGCCGGACAGCGTCACGCCCGTAGCCGGGCTCGGCTGGGTCAATATCGCCGTCGAGCCCGGGATCGTCTCGAACCGCCACTGGGGCTGGCTGTACAACATCGCGGCGGCGCAGCCTGTTAGTGCCCGGATCGGACTCGGGATCGACGCCGAAACGGCAGTCGAGTTCAGGCCAGACCTCTCGGCGCCCCTCGTCGTGGGCGACAACGCCGCGGTCGCGCTGGACGGACGG
>DATHGS010000287.1:0-3522 GCA_035490155.1 Candidatus Methylomirabilota bacterium
AGCCACTCGACGGGACGGATCTCGCCGGACTCGCCGCACTGCGGAAGGCGGTCCCGGACATCCGGATCGCCGGCGGCGAGATGACGCGGACGAGGCGAGAGCTCGTCGCCGCTATCGACGCCGACGCCTTCGACGTCCACCAGCCCGACGTCGTCCTGGCGGGCGGCATGACGACAGGACGCGAGGTCGCTGAGCTGTCGCTCGCGAAGGGTCGCTGGTACAGCCCGCATACGTGGACGAACGGGATCGGCCTGCTCGCCAATCTCCACGTGGCTGCCGGCGTCGGCGGCGGACCGTTCATCGAGTTCCCCTACGACCCGCCCGGATGGACGCCGGAGCGGCGCGATTTCATGCTCGCCGAGCCGATCCGGCCCGATCGCGACGGGATCCTGCGGGTTCCCCAGGGGCCGGGGATCGGGGCAACGCTCGACGAAGTCGCGATCCGGCGGTTCGCGGCATGACCGACCTCAAGTCGCTGGGTCTGACCGACTGGCTGGACCGGGCGACGGCCATCAAACCCCGAACCGAGGCGTTCATCGACGGGCGATTCGTGCCGGCGGCGTCAGGTCGGACGTTCACCGATATCGCGCCGCGCGACGGCCGACCGATCGCCGAAGTCGCCGAGGGCGACGCGACGGACGTCGACCGGGCGGTCACAGCGGCCCGGACCGCGTTCGACGACCGGCGCTGGTCCGACCAGTCGCCGAAGGATCGAAAGCGCGTCCTCCTTCGCCTGTCGGAGCTGATCCGCCGCGACCGCGAGCAGCTCGCGTTGCTCGAGTCGCTCGACGTCGGCAAGCCGATCCGCGACACGCTGTCGGTCGACGTACCGAGCTGCGCGACGACCTTCCAGTGGTACGCCGAGCTCATCGACAAGGTCTTCGGCGAGATCGGACCGACCGGACCCGACGCCCTTTCGCTCGTCACCCGCGAACCGATCGGCATCGTGGCGGCGATCGTGCCGTGGAACTACCCGCTCATCATCACGGCCTGGAAGCTCGGGGCGGCGCTAGCGACCGGCAATTCCGTTGTGCTGAAGCCCGCTTCGCAATCGCCGTTATCGGCGCTCCGGCTGGCCGAGCTGGCCGCGGAGGCCGGATTGCCGGACGGGGTGCTGAACGTCGTCCCGGGGCCTGGCGCCACCGTAGGCGATGCGCTGGCCCGTCACCCGGGCGTCGACAAGATCGCGTTCACAGGCTCGACGACCGTCGGAAAGTCGCTTCTCCGCGCGATCGGCGAAACGGACGTGAAGGGCGTGACCCTCGAGATGGGCGGCAACAGCCCGCAGCTCGTCCTCGCCGATGTCGGCGACATCGAGGCGGCCGCCTCGACCATAGGCTGGGGGATCTTCTACAACAGCGGCCAGACCTGCAACGCCGGTTCGCGCCTCGTCGTCCATCGTTCCGTGCGCGAGGAGCTGGTCGAGCGGGTCGCGGCCGTGGGTCGCTCGCTCGCCCCCGGCGAGCCGCTCGATCCGACAACGCGGCTCGGGGCGATCGTGGACTCGACGCAGCTCGAGAAGGTCCTGGGCTACGTGGGGCTCGGGCAGGAAGAAGGCGCGAGGCTCGTCGCCGGTGGGGAGCGAGCGCGACAGGAGTCGGGCGGCTATTTCGTTCCGCCGACGATCCTCGACGGCGTCGACAACAGGATGCGGGTGGCCCGCGAGGAGATCTTCGGGCCGGTCCTGACGGTGATCGAGTTCGACGACGAGGACGAGGGCTTGCGGATCGCCAACGACTCGCCGTTCGGGCTCGCCGCGGGTCTGTGGACGCGCGACGTCAAGCGGGCCCATCGCCTCGCTCGTCGGCTGCGGGCCGGGACCGTCTGGGTCAACACGTTCGACGCTTCCGACATCACCGTCCCGTTCGGCGGCTACAAGCAGTCCGGTTTCGGGCGCGACAAGGGCCTTCATGCGCTCGACGGCTACAGCCAGCTCAAGACGACGTGGCTGGACCTGTCCGGTGACTGACGACGAGCTGCTCGCGGCAGCACTCGGGACGCCCGGTGCGACTGAACCGGGCGCCGAGCCGGAAGCTGCCCCGGCCGGCGAACGTCGGCGTCGGCACGGCGGTCGGGCGACCGGCGAACGCAGTCGGTTGCCGCAGCAACGTCCGTGGGCCCAGCCGCGGTTCCCGTATCGGCCGACCGAGGTCATCTCCGCCGACGAGCTCGAGTCGATCCACGACGCCTCGCTGCGCGTCCTCGAAGAGATCGGGATGGACTTCCTCGACGAGGAAGCTCGCGACCTACTTGCCGCTGCGGGCGCGCGCGTCGAGCCCGGCACGCAACGGGTCCGCTTCGATCGCGAGATGGTCCTCGAACGGATCAAGACCGCCCCGTCGTCGTTCAGGCTCCACGCGACGAACCCGGAGCACCACCTCGAGATCGGTGGCAACTGGATGGCGTTCGGCTCGGTCGCGTCGGCGCCCAACGTCGCCGATCTCGATCGCGGTCGGCGCGTCGGCAACCGCGAGGACTACCAGAACCTGATCCGGCTCTGCCAGATGCTCAACTCGGTCCATTTCTTCGCCGGCTACCCGGTCGAGCCGATCGACATCCACGCCTCGATCCGCCACCTCGACGCACTCTGGGATCTGCTGACTCTGGCCGATAAGCCGATCCACGCCTACAGCCTCGGGCGGCAGCGGATCACCGACGCGATGGAGATGGCGCGGATCGCTCGCGGCATCGACGACGCGACCTTCGACCGCGAGCCGTCGCTGTTCACGGTCATCAACTCGTCGTCGCCACTCCGCCTGGACACCCCGATGCTCCACGGCATCCTCGAGATGTCGGCACGGAACCAGGTCATCGTCATGACGCCGTTCACGCTCGCCGGCGCGATGGCGCCGGTGACGCTCGCCGGGGCGCTCGCCGAGCAGAACGCCGAGGCGCTCGCGGGCATGGTGCTGACCCAGGTCGTCCGGCCAGGCGCACCGGTCGTCTACGGCGGCTTCACCTCGAACGTCGACATGCAGTCGGGGGCGCCGGCATTCGGAACGCCGGAGTACATGCGAACGGCGATGGTCGGTGGCCAGCTCGCCCGTCGGTATGGGGTGCCCTATCGGTCGTCCAACGTGTCAGCCGCCAATTCGGTCGACGCCCAGGCGGCGTACGAGTCGGTCTTCTCGCTGTGGGGCGCGATCATGGGTGGGGTCAACCTGCTGATGCACGGCGCGGGCTGGATGGAGGGCGGCCTCCACGCCGGCTACGAGAAGATGATCATCGACGCGGAGCTGCTCGGGATGGTCGAGGCGTTCCTCGACCCGGTCGTCGTCGACGAGGACACGCTGGCGCTCGACGCGATCCGCGAGGTCGGGCCCGGTGGGCACTTCTTCGGCGCTGCGCATACACAGTCCCGGTTCCGGACCGCCTTCCACAAGCCGATGATCTCGGACTGGCGGAATTACGAGACCTGGGAAGAAGCCGGTTCACCGCAGGCTCACGGCAAGGCCAACGCGATCTGGAAAGAGTTGCTTAACGCCTATGAGCCGCCGCCACTGGATGAGGCGCGCCGCGAGG
>DATHGS010000288.1:0-2548 GCA_035490155.1 Candidatus Methylomirabilota bacterium
CCCGATCGTCCACGCGAACTTCCGAGCCGACCGGGCGCGCCAGCTCGTCCATGCCCTCGCCGACGAGGAGTTCGCCGGCTTCGACCGTGACGCTGTCCGGCCTCGGCCACGTGACGCGCTCGTCGTAACGATGACCGAATACGAGGCCGGCTTGCCGGTCGAGGTGGCATTTCCGCCCGAGGAGGTCCGCTCCCTCGCCCATGCCGCGTCGGACGCCGGCTGGCGCCAGTTCCACGTGGCCGAGACCGAGAAGTACGCCCACGTGACGTACTTCTTCAATGGCGGCCGAGAAGCGCCCCTGCCGGGCGAGGATCGCCGCCTCGTCCCGAGCCCGAAGGTCGCGACCTATGACCTCCAGCCGGAGATGAGCGCGCCGGGCGTAGCCGACGCCCTGATCGAGGCGATCCGCTCCGACGCCTACGACTTCATCGTCGCCAACTTCGCGAACCCCGACATGGTCGGCCACACCGGTGTCTGGGAGGCGACCGTGGCGGCGCTCGGGGTCATCGACGAATGCCTCGGCCGGATCGTCGGCGCCGTCGAGGCGCTCGACGCCGTCGATCCGGATGGCCCGGGCTCGTTGCTGATCGTGACGGCCGATCACGGCAACGCCGAGGTGATGCGCGACGCCGACGGGCGCCCGGTGACCGCTCATTCGCTGAATCCTGTGCCGATTGTCGCCATCGGTCGGGTGATGGCGGGACGGTCGCTGCACGATGGCGTCCTGGCCGACGTCGCGCCGACGATCTGCGAGCTCAGCGGCCTCGTTCCATGGGAGGGGATGGCCGGCAGGTCGCTCCTCGATCCGGTGCCGGTCGGGAGTGCCTCGGGTCCATCGTGATACGATCCAGCGCCCTAGCGTTCGGAGGTTCTTCCGCGTGGATCCGTTCCTGGCGATTGGCCAGATCATCGTCAGCATCGCGTTGATTGCCGCGATTCTTCTGCAGGCCCGGGGAACCGGCCTGTCCGGCACGTTCGGTGGCGACTCGGCCGTCTATCGCAGCCGCCGCGGCGTCGAGCGACGGCTCTGGCAGTTCACGATCATCCTGCTTGTCCTGTTCGTGCTGTTCTCACTCGCCTCGTTCGTGTTCGCTCCGACGACGACCGCAGCCTGAACCGGCTCCGCGGCTATGGCCGCTCATCGATCCCGACCGGCGGCCGTCCCGTGATGAACCGTCTCGACCATGCCATCGTCGGCGGCCTCGTGGCCGTGCTCGTGGTCATCACCGTCGCCATCGGTGCGCCCGCCCTGGCGCCAGGCGCGGCCGGCCTGGCGGCCCCGTCGGCCAGCCCGAGCCTTCTCGAGACCGTCGCCTATCGCGAGGGGTCGCTCGGCCGGCCGATCTCGGTCAACCCGCTCGCCGCCCGGACACAGGTCGACCGCGATCTCGTCGCCCTCGCCTTCTCCGGATTGGTCCGCCTGGGCCCTGAGGGTTCGGTCGTGCCCGACCTGGCCACCCGCTGGTCGTCGGACGCCACCGGCAAGACCTGGACGTTCGATCTGCGGGCCGACGCCCGCTGGCACGATGGCGAGCCGGTCACGGCCAACGACGTGGTGTTCACCGTCAAGACCCTCCGCGATCCCGCCTACCAGGGGCCCGGTGCCGGATCGTGGAACGAGGCAACCGCGACGGCCATCGGGGACCGGACGGTTCGTTTCGACCTGGCGACCCCGATCGGTGGGTTCCTCCAGCTGGCCACCCAGCCGATCGCGCCTGCCCACCTCCTGGACGGCGTCCCGATCGAGAACCTGGCGACCGATCCCTTCGGGAGGACGCCGGTCGGCTCGGGCCCGTACGCCATCACGGAGCTGGACGACGGTCATGCCGTCCTCGAGCCCGCATCGAGCGTCGCCCAGCCGGCGATTGATGCCGCGAGTCCCGACCCCGGTTCCGGAGCCGTGCCGACCGACACGATCGCGACACCGCGCCCGACCAGGCGCCCCGGCAGCCCGACACCGGCGATTGGCCGCATCGAGTTGCGCTTCTTCGACAACGCCGCGGCCCTGGCGGCCGCCTTCCGGGCCGGCGACCTGGACGCCGCATCCGGCCTGTCGGCCACCGACGCCAAGGCGCTCGCGACCGCGGCGGGTGCCCAGACGCTGCGCTACCCGGGGACGACCCTGACGACGATCATCCTCAACCTCCGCCCGAGTCATCCCGAGCTGCGCGACCCGCAGGTCCGCCGCGCCCTCCTCGCGGCGATCGATCGGCCGGCCCTGATCAGCTCCGCGTTCGCCGGTTTTGCGGTCGCCGCCGACAGCCCGATCCCGCCGACGTCGTGGGCCTTCGACCCCGCCGCCAGCCCGACCGTCGCCCACAGCGCCAAGGCGGCCGCGACCGCGCTCACGAAGGCCGGCTGGAAGAAGACCGGCGGTCACTGGCGCCCGGCCGGGGCGAAGGATCCGTACACGCTCGAGCTGCTGGGTCCGAACGAAACGACGAACCCGGCGCTGGCCGCAATCGCCCGTGCCGTTGCGGCCGACTGGGAGGCGATCGGCATGACCGTCAAGGTGGTCGAGGAGGACGCCGGCTCGCCGCTCATCGAC
>DATHGS010000289.1:0-2580 GCA_035490155.1 Candidatus Methylomirabilota bacterium
TCGGCGCGGCTTTCCGTCATGCGCATCGACAGCACGAGCAGGCTGAGAAGACTCGTCAGCTGATCTCGAAGCGCCGCGTCGGACGCCTGGGTCGGCGGCGGCGATGTCGCGTGCATCTGATAATTCTAGGCGCGTTGGCCGTCTCCGCATAGTCCGTCGAAGATGAATTAGGTAGTGTGCCTCGTCCCGCGGTGACGAGACCGACCCGTGGCCTCGGCCAGCTTCCCGTGCCTTGGGGTTCGCGCGCCACGACATCAATGGCAGTCGCGGGACGAAGTCGTCGGCCGTGTCACTCCGCAACACTCGGTCCATGGCGCGCTGGGACGTTTCCTTCCGCATGGCCGCGATCGACGACGCTGCGCCGTGCCCGTCACAGAGACCGATCTGTCTCGTGCAAGACAGATCGGTATCGCCGCTGATAGGATGCCCACCAACTCACCGGGGGTTCACCAAGCGGAGCGAAGCACCTCATTGCCAACGTCGTCCCCGGCAACCGTCCCCGTCGATCGTGGTCGGGCCCGATTGAAACCCCGTTCTGAGGGATTTCCCCGGTGACGGGCTGTCGTCCCGGCCCCGACCAGCCGGCGGGCCAGCCGGACCCGGACGGAGGACTGGCGGTCGACTATCGCAGCCTCGCGGAGCGAGCCCCGGCCATCCTCTATCGCTATCGGCTCCTGCCACACCCGAAGATGGAGTACATCAACCCGGCGGTAACCGAGACGCTCGGGTACACCCCCGAGGACTTCTATTGCGATCCGGATCTGGTCCTCGCGGTGCTCGACATACCGACGCTGGCCGTCGCCGCGGAACCCGACCCCGGCGTCTCGGGGCGCCCAATCGTTCGCCGCTGGCGTCGGCGCGACGGGACGTATGCAGACGTCGAGGACCGGACGATCGCGATCCGCGACCGTGACGGCAACGTCGAGGCCATCGAGGGGGTCGCTCGCGACGTTTCCGCCGAGCTGGCGATCAGGCAGGAACTTCGGGCCAGCCGTGAGCGGCTCGACGCCGTCGTCTCCCACGTGCCAGTCATCCTGTGGGCGACTGATCGCGAGGGACGGCTGACGCTCCTCGAGGGCGCCGGCCTGCCCGCGTTGGGCATCAGGTCCGAAGAAGTGATCGGGCGGACACCCGAGGAAGTGCACCCGGACACACGCCGCTACCGTCGACACCTCGTGCTCGCATTGCGTGGCCGGATTCAGACGGTCGAGGTGCAACTCGGCGAGCAAACGTTCGTGACCCGCCTCGGGCCGCTCATCGACGCGAACGGGACGATCGTCGGAGTGACCGGCGTATCCGCGGACGTCTCGCCTGAACGACGGCTGGCGGCGGCACTTGCCAGCGAAGGCCGCCAACGTGCAACCGTCGCCGCGGCGCTCGACCGATTCGATTCATCCCTCGACCTCGATGCACTCTCCCGACAGATCGCGGCCGAGGTCCTGCTGCTCGAGGGGGTCGACCACGCCGGGATCATCGCGTTCGGGCCTGGAATCCTGACGTATTTCATCTCGTTCGAGGGGGCGGGACTGCCGATGGAGGCGGGCAGGGCCATCCCGCCGGCCCGCAGCGTGTACCTCCGCGAGAATGCCGAGAAGGGTCCCTGGGTCGAACGGTGGGTCCCGCGGGCTGCCGACGGTCGGTACGGGCTCAGCCTCGAGGCGGCTGGACTTCGCGCGGCCGCCTATGTGCCGCTTCGCCGGGGCGACACTCCGTGGGGACTGCTCGCGGCGGGCAGCCGCCAGACCAATGGTCCGGAGCTTCTCGAGCGGCAGATGTCGACCCTCGTGGAGTTCGGTGCGCTCAGCGTGGCCTTGATCGGCCCGGCGCTCAGCACCCGCAACCTCAGCGAGGTCGTCCGGCAGGAACTGGTCGAGATCATTGAACGCGCGGCGTTCTCGCCGGTCTACCAGCCGATCGTCGCCCTCGCGGATCGATCGCCGATCGCGTTCGAGGCACTCACCCGCTTCGACGATGGCAGCCCGCCGGACCGTCGGTTCGTCGAGGCCGAATCGGTGGGCATGGGCCTTCGGCTCGAGGCCGCGACGCTGGCGATGGCGCTCAAGTCGTTGCGCGGGATCCCGGCGGGTACTGCGCTGACCCTCAACGTCTCGCCTGCCTTGCTCCTGGAGGGTCGGCTCCTGAAACGCCTCCTGGAGCCCGTCGGTCGGGCGATCATTCTCGAGATCACCGAGCACCGCCAGATCGATGACTACGAAGGTGTCCGCCGGTCGCTGCTGGACCTACCCGCAACGGTCGGCCTGGCGATCGACGATGCCGGGGCCGGGTTCGCGAGCCTCAGACACGTCATCGAGCTGCGCCCGGATTACGTAAAGCTCGACCGGAGTCTTGTCTCGGGCGTCGATCGCGACAAGGGTCGTCGGGCTGTCGTGGCGGGCATGGTCCAGTTCGCGCGAAGCGCCGGCTGCCAGCTGATTGCCGAGGGCGTCGAGACCGAGGCAGAGCATGAGGCGCTCTTCGAGCTCGGGGTCGAATACGGACAGGGTTATCTCTACGCGGCGCCGGCGCCGATCGGGCACGTCAGGGACTGAACCCCTTCGGACGACTGACATTGTCACGGTA
>DATHGS010000290.1:0-4093 GCA_035490155.1 Candidatus Methylomirabilota bacterium
GTCGACGACCCGGACCGCAGGCACGGCGATCTCGGTGACACCGCTCGCGGTCAGCAGCCGGACCGGCCGCGGGCCGTCGGTGATGAGAACCGCCGCCGGGCCGAGGTCCTTGAGGCCTTCGGCGGCCGCCAACGGGCCGGCGAGCGGGTCCAGCCAGGCCAGGTCGTCGACGCTGACCTTCACGATGTCGACTCGACCGAGGATGCGCCCCAGCCGGGCGCGGTACCCCACCGCGTCGACGATCGCGGTCGGGCGGCAGTTCGGGTCGGCGACGACGAGAACATCATCGTGAACCGCCGCCACCAGACTCTCGATCGTCGCGGCCATCGGTTCGAAGACCAGGCCCAGCGTTCCGACGTGGAGGGCGGTGGTGGCTGCCGGCAGGGCGCCCGGCAGGTCCTCCGCCGAGAGCCCGGGCGCGGCCGTCCCCTCGACGTAGAAGCGATACCTCGCCGCGCCGCCATCGTCGAGCTCGACCACCGCGAGGAGCGTCGGCGCGTCGGTGGTCGGGGCCAGGTCGAGCCCGACATTTTCGGACGCGAGCCCGGCCCGGAGGATCGACCCGAATCGGTCGGTCGACAGCCGGCCGAGGAACGCAACGGCCTGCCCGAGCCGCCCGAGCGTGCGGGCCACGTTGTACGGACCGCCGCCGGGGATCGCCTCGACGCGACCGTCCGCGCCAACGATCAGGTCAATCAAGCTCTCACCGGCAACGACGATCATCGGCCCTCAAGCCGCGGCTGGGCCGGTCGCCCCATCCATCGCCCCGGTCATGATCGCCACCGCGTCCGACGGGGTGTGCGTCGTCGGGGTCACGACGGCAACCCGCCGGCCGAGCCGCTGGATGTGGATCCTGTCGGCAACCTCGAAGACATTCGGCATGTTGTGGCTGATGAGGATCACCGGCAGGCCCCGATCGCGGAGATCGCGGATCAGCTTCAGGACCTGGCCGGTCTCGCGGACCCCGAGGGCAGCGGTCGGCTCGTCGAGGATGATCACCTTGCTGCCGAAGGCAGCGGCCCGGGCGACGGCGACGGCCTGGCGCTGTCCGCCGGACAGCGTCTCGACGGCCTGGGTGATCGACTGGAGCGTGCCGATCCCGAGATCCTGGAGCTGCTTCCTGGCCATCGAGCGCATCCGCCCGTGGTCGAGCATCCGGAAGATGCTGCCGAGCGGGCCCGGCCGGCGGATCTCGCGACCGAGGAACATGTTGCTCGCGATATCGAGAGCCGGCGCGACGGCGAGCGACTGGTAGACGGTCTCGATGCCCGCGGCGCGGGCGTCCTGCGGCCGGCGGAAGACCGTCTCCTGGCCCTCGATGAGGATCTCGCCCGCATCGGCGACCATTGCCCCGGACAGGCACTTGATCAGGGTCGACTTCCCGGCGCCGTTGTCGCCGATGACTGCAAGGACCTCGCCCGGGTACAGCTCGAAGTCGGTGCCGTCCAGGCCGACGACCCGGCCGAATGTCTTGATCAGGCCGCGGGCCTCGATGATCGGCTGGCGACTCCCCTCGACGGGGATGGGCGCGGGAGCCACGTCGGCGGTCATGCGCGAACCCTCCGGATCCACTGGTCGGTCGCGACGGCGACGATGACCAGGACACCCACGACGAGTGTCTGGTAGAGGACGTCGACCCCGGCGAGGGCCAGCCCGTTCCGGAACACGCCGACGATCAGCGCCCCGAGTAGGCTGCCGACGATGAGCCCGCGGCCACCGAACAGGCTCGTCCCGCCGATGACTACGGCGGTGATGCTGTCGAGGTTGGCGTCGGTCGCGGCATTCGGACTGGCCGCGCCGACCCGCCCGATCAGGATCCACGCGGTGACGGCGAAGATGAATCCGGCGGCCAGGTAGGCCGAGAGCAGGATCCGGTTGACGGCGATGCCCGCCAGTCGAGCCGCCTCGCGGTCGTCACCGACCGCGTAGATGTGCCGCCCGAATGCGGTGTTCCGAAGGACGTAGGTCGCGATGACGTACATCGCCAGCATCAGCAGGACGCCGGTCGTCAGCCGGAACGGGCCGATTGCGATCGGCAGGCCGGTCCACTGCAGGAGGTCCGGGATGTCCTTGCCCTGGATCGATGCGCCATTCGAAACCAGCAGGGTCAGGGCGGTGAAGATGTTCAGCGTCCCGAGGGTGACGATGAACGGCGGAAGCCGGAGCCGCGTCACGAGCAGGCCGTTGAGCCCGCCGGCAAGCGTCCCGACGAGCAGCCCGAGGACGAGAGCCAGCGGGCCCGGCACGCCGAAGTTGGCGGCGCTGCCGGCCATCACGATCGAGGTGAAGACCATGATCGCCCCGACCGATAGATCGATGCCGGCAGTCAGGATGATCAGCGTCTGGCCGACCGCCAGGCCACCGACGACGGCGACCTGCTGAGCGACGAGCGACAGGTTCGACGGGAGGAAGAACCGGTTGTTGAGCGATCCGAGGACCACGGCCGCAAGGACCAGGACGACCGCCGGGCTAAGCGCCGGGTAGCGGTGGAGGATCGCGTGGACCCGCTGAACGGGCGTCATCCGCTGGAGCAGTCGCTCGGCCGGATCGACGGTTGTCGCCTGGACGTCAGACATGCTTACCGCCTCGAACTGCGCTCCGATACGCGCTCAGGTTGGACCAGTCTAGTTGGACCGCCGGGCTGTGATTCGATGTCCCTGGGTCGAGGAATGAAAACGGGGCGGCCGCCGGAGGCGGCCGCCCCGTGGAGCGAGGAGGAGCGTGTTGATCAGCCCCAGCAGATCTTCGTGGCGTCGTCCGAAGTGATGCTGGTCACGCCGGTGGCCGCCTTGTCCGTGACGAGGGCGACGCCCGTGTTGTAGAAGTCGAGCCCGCTCGATACGGCCGGCTTCTTGCCGCTCGTCGCGAGGTCATAGATCGCCTGGACCCCGAGCGAGGCCATCTTGAGTGGGTACTGCTGCGAGGTGGCGCCGATGACGCCGTCCTTGACGAGCTTCACCCCGGCGCAACCGCCGTCGACCGAGACGATCGTGACGCCCGACTTGCCGGCGGACGTGAGGGCCTTGTTCGCGCCATTCGCGGCAGGCTCGTTGATCGTGTAGACGACGTTGATGTTGGGGTTCTTGGAAAGGCAGTTCTCCATGGCGGTCTGGCCGCCATCCTCGGCGCCCTGCGTCGGGAGGTTGCAGACGATCTCGTACGTACCGCCGGAGTAGCTGCCGGTCTTCGCCTCATCGCCGTTCTTCTTCGGGTCCTTGGTGTCGATCCCCATCCCGGTCAGGAAACCCTGGTCGCGGTTGTAGTCGACCGAGACGATCTTGTCGCTGAACAGGTCGAGGAGGGCGATCGTCGCGGCCTTGCCCGCGAGCTGGGCGGCCGTCCACTGTCCGATTAGCTTGCCCGCCTCGAAGTTATCCGTGGCGAACGTGATGTCTACCGTGTCGGCCGGATCGGGCGGCGTGTCGAGGGCGATGACGAACAGGCCGGCGTCGCGAGCCTTCTTGATCGCCGGGTTGACGTCGGGCCCGGACGGCGTGATGAGGATGCCCTTGTCGCCCTTCGAGATCGCGTTCTCGATCGCGGTGATCTGGGTGGCCGTGTCGCCGTCTTCCTTGCCGGCCGCCGATGTGAGCGTCATGCCCAGCTTGTCGGCCGACTCCTTGGCGCCCTTGGCCATCGCCACGAAGAAGGGGTTCGTCGAAGTCTTCGTGATCAGCGTCACGCCGATCGCGCCGCCCGCGGCCGAGCCGGCCGGGGCCGAGCCGCCGGCCGCTGAACCTGCCGGGGCGGAGCCGCTGCTGCCCGTCGAGCTACAGGCGGCGAAGACGACGGCCGCGACGACAACCGCCGCCGAGCCCTTGATCCGCTTGCCGAGAATGGACTGGTTCACGTGGTCCTCCTCCGACCTGCCCGTTGTCCGCGTCTCTGGTGGCGCGTCTGACAACGTTGTCAGCGGGTTATAACCCCATGGCGGCAGGGTGTCAAGGCCCGCGCCAAGATTGTGCTTGCATTGTCCCGAATGCTACCTGTAGGATCCGGCGATGCCGAAGGTGACAACCTTGTCAGCGGGACGCCACGAAACCAACCCGGTCGACCGTCCGCGGCCGACCATGCGCGACGTGGCCGCACTGGC
>DATHGS010000291.1:0-2042 GCA_035490155.1 Candidatus Methylomirabilota bacterium
AGGATCGCCGCCAGGATGATGATCGGTGGCGAGCAGGTCGAGGCCGCCGATGGCCAGACGTTCGACGTCGTCAACCCGGCGACAGGCTCGGTCATCGCCACCGCTCCGCTGGGCGGTCGAGAGGACGTCGACCGCGCGGTCGCGGCCGCCCGCAAGGCGTTCGACGACCCGAAGGGCTGGGCGACGTGGGCCGCTGGGAAGCGCGGGCGGACGCTCGCCAAGTTCGCCGCTCTCGTCAAGCAGAACAGCGAGGAGCTGGCCCAGCTCGAGACCGCCAACGGCGGCAAGCCGATCACCTCGTCGCGTGGCGAGGTCGTCGGGGCGAGCCTCGTCTTCGACTACTACGCCGGTGCCGCCAACAAGGTCTTCGGCCAGACGATCCCGGTGTCGAAGCCGGGCATCGACATGACCCTTCGCGAGCCAATCGGCGTCGTCGGGCTGATCATCCCGTGGAACTTCCCGATCCTCATGGCCTCGTGGAAGCTCGGGCCGGCGCTGGCGGCTGGCAACGCGTGCATCCTCAAGCCCGCGAGCTACACGCCGCTCACCGCGATCCGGCTCGGCGAGCTGGCCCTGGAGGCCGGCATCCCCGCCGGGATCCTCAACGTCGTCACCGGTCCCGGAGGCAGTGCCGGCGCCTCGATCGCCGCTCATCCGGGCGTCGGCAAGGTCGCATTCACGGGCGAGACGACGACCGGCCAGGAGATCATGCGACTCGCCTCGTCCAACGTGAAGAAGATCTCACTCGAGCTCGGCGGCAAGAGCCCGAACATCGTCTTCGCCGGCGCGGACCTCGCGAAGTTCGCCAGGGAATCGCCGTACAGCGTGTTCGACAACTGCGGCCAGGACTGCTGCGCGCGGAGCCGGATCCTCGTCGAGCGTTCGGTCCACGACGAGGTCGTGGAGCTTTTCGCCGCGGCGACCCGCAACGTCAAGGTCGGCGATCCACTCGACGACGCGACCGAGGTCGGGACCCTCGTCAGCGCCAAGCAGCGGGACAGGGTCAAGGACTACATCGAGATCGGGTTGGGAGAAGGCGCGAACATCGTCGTTGGTGGAGTTGCCCCGGACGACCCGGCGCTCGCCGCCGGCGCCTACCTGATGCCGACGGTCTTCGACGGGGTCACGAACGAGATGCGGATCGCGAAGGAAGAGATCTTCGGGCCGGTCGTGTCGGTCATCCCGTTCGACACGGAGGAGGAGGCGCTCCGCCTCGCCAACGCGACGCCGTACGGTCTCTCCGGCTCGATCTGGAGCCGCGACATCGGTCGGGCGCTGCGTGCGGCGAAGGCCTTGCAGGCGGGGGTGATCAGCATCAACTCGAACAGCTCCGTCCACACGGAGGCACCGTTCGGTGGCTACAAGATGTCGGGCATCGGACGCGAGCTCGGGATGTCGGCACTCGATCTCTACACGGAGACGAAGAACGTCTTCATCGACCTGACCTAGGCCGTCCGGGCCACCGCGGCGTCAGTCATTCGTCCCACGTTCGATCGGTAGGCTGGATGTCGGGACGGCGGCGATGGAGCCAGTCCCGCAAGGCCCAGTGGCTGGTCTTGAAGGCGATGCCCTGCCAGGGAATCGCCTCCGGGCGGAACGCCTTGATCTCAAGCGCCTCTGCGTTCAATCGGTAGGCGCCCCCGACGACCCGTGCCTCGAAGGCGAGCACGACGACCGCGGCCTCGAGCCGCGAATAGAGCCCGACGATCTCGCCGGGCTGCACGATCAGGCCGGTCTCCTCGAGGGTCTCCCGGATCGCGGCCTCAGTGACGGTCTCATCGACCTCGAGGAAGCCGCCCGGCTGGGCCCACCAGCCCCGGCCGGGCTCGATCCCGCGCCGAAGCAGGACGACCTCGCCGGCATCGTTGACCGGGATCGTCGTGACGACCAGCCGCGGGTTGACGTAGGCGATGTGGCCGCACGCGGCGCAGGCGAGTCGATCGCGATCTTCACCGTCGATGGCGCCGAACTGAAGCGAGCCGCCGCACCGCGTGCAGAAGTTCAGCGACGATGCGAGCCAGGCCGGAACGCCGGCACCGGAG
>DATHGS010000292.1:0-5007 GCA_035490155.1 Candidatus Methylomirabilota bacterium
TGGCGGGAGCAAGGAGCACGCGCGGCGATGCATGGAGAACTTGAAGGCGACGCTCGAGGCAAAGGGCAGCTCGCTCGACAAGGTCGTCTGGGCGAACTGGTCTCTCCGGGACGCGACCGAATTCGACGCCTTCTACGAGGAATGGGTGCGCTGGTACCCCGGTGATTCACCCGTCGGTCAGGGAACCCTCATGCCGCCACTCCAACGGAGGGCCGGCTTCCGGGTTTCGCTCGGGGTGATCGCAGAGGCATAGTCAGACCCGCACGGGGCAACCGCGGCGGGCACGACGAGCGCACGCGGCGATCAGCGGCTAGATTCACCCGACCTTGCCCGATCCTGCCCAGACCGTCCAGCGGACATACCTGCTCCTGACGCTCCTGACGACGCTCGCCGCGTCGTTCATCTGGGGCATCAACACGCTGTTCCTGCTCGACGCCGGGCTGAGCAACACGGAGGCGTTCGCGGCGAACGCGTTCTTCGCCGTTGGGCAGGTGATCTTCGAAATCCCGACCGGGGTCATTGCCGACACCCGCGGACGCCGCTTCTCGTTCCTCCTCGGGGCGGCGACCCTCCTCGCGTCCACGCTCCTCTACATGGTGATGTGGCAGCTCCACGCGCCGCTGCTCGGCTGGGCCGCCGCATCGATCCTCCTCGGCCTCGGGTTCACGTTCTTCTCCGGCGCGACCGAGGCGTGGCTCGTCGACGCGCTGGCTGCGACCGGCTTCACCGGCAGCCTGGAGTCGATCTTCGGGCGGGCCCAGACCGTAGGCGGAGCGGCGATGCTCGGTGGATCGGTCCTGGGCGGTGTCGTCGCCCAGGTGTCCAATCTTGGCGTTCCGTACCTGCTGCGGGCCGCGATGCTCGGCGTGACGTTGGTGGTCGCTTTCCGATTCATGCACGACCTCGGGTTCAAGCCGGATCGTGAGTCGAACCCCGTGGCGGCCATCCGGACCGTCTTCCGCGGGGCCGTTGACGGCGGCCTGCGCAACCCGCCGGTGCGTTGGCTCATGATCGCCGCGCCGTTCACCGCAGGCGTCGGCTTCTACGGCTTCTATGCACTGCAGCCGTACCTGCTCCAGCTGTATGGCGACCCCAGCGCGTACAGCATCGCCGGCCTCGCGGCGGCCATCGTTGCCGGGGCGCAGATCGTTGGCGGGCTGCTGGTCAGCAGGGTGCGCGGACTCTTCCGACGGCGGACGGACGCCCTGATCCTGGGCGTCGTGGCCAACTTCGTGTTGCTCCTGCTTATCGGCTGGACGACCAACTTCGCCGTCGCGCTTGTGCTTCTGGCCGGATGGGCGCTCGTGTTTGCCTTCGAGATGCCCTTCCGCCAGGCGTTCATCAACGGCCTGATTCCGTCGGAGCAGCGGGCAACCGTCCTGTCGTTCGACAGCCTGATGGGCTCCGTCGGCGGCGTCGTCGCCCAGCCGGCGCTCGGGCGGACCGCCGACGTCTTCGGCTACGGGCCGTCCTACATGATCGCGGCGGTTGTCCAGGCACTGGCGGCGCCGTTCATATTCCTCGCCCGACGCGAACGCGCCGCTTCCGACCCGATCACGGGCGAGGCCGAAGTCGCGAACCCGAAGGCAGCCTAAGCCTCGGGTCGACGCGTGCGAGGCGGCTGCAGCGGCCCTTTTCGTCGCCGACGGAGCACCGCGATGTGGCACCATCGACCCCGATGATGTCCGACGCGTTCCAGCGGGGGCGGCCGAGCCCATTGCCGCCGTACGTCCTTCGTCGCTCGGCCCGCTCGCGTCGGTTGCGGCTGACGATCCATCCGACCGATGGGCTCGTCGTGACCGTCCCGCCGCCGACGCGCCGCGGCTGGGCCCATCCGGAACCCGCTATCGAGCGGTTCCTGCGCGAGCGAGAGCCTTGGATTCGCCGCCACCTTGCGCGCCAGGCAAGCGACCGGGCGGAGCTCGCGGCACGCGGCGGGCTGCGCGACGGGGCCTCAATCCGCTATCGCGGCGAATTCCATCGCCTCCGCATTACCGACGCGCCGGCACGTGTTCGCAGGTCAAGCGTTGCCCGCGAGGGCGCCGCGGACGGAGACGAGCTCGTCGTCCAGCTTGCCCGGGCGGATCGCCGGCCCGTGGCGGCGGTCCTCGAGGCGTGGTTCCGCGCCCGCGCCCGCGTCCTCATTGAGCGCGAGATCGCCCGTCACGCTGCCGCGCTCGACGTTTCCCCCACCGCGGTAACGATCCGCGACCAGCGCAGCCGCTGGGGGAGCGCGTCGCGACAGCGCCGGCTGAGCTTCTCCTGGCGCCTGGTCCTGGCGCCACCGGAAGCGCTCGAATCGGTCGTCGTCCACGAGCTCGCCCATCTCCGGGTCTTCGGTCACGGCCCGCGCTTCTGGGCGGTCGTCGCGAGTCGCCGCCCGGACCATCTCGTCTGGCGACGCTGGTTGCGGGTCCATTCGCTCGAGCTCCACGCGGCGCTCGACGACGTGGCAGACGCGACGCGCCTGGACGAATCAGCGGGCTGACAGACCCGCAAGAATCAGGTCGGCGACCTCGTCGGGCGAACGATCGTCGACATCGATGACCTGTGAGGCGACCTCCGCGTAGAGGGGAGCTCGCTCAGTGGCTCGGGCGGCGATCCACGCCGGATCGGTCGCCTCGGCTCGCCGGCCCGTCCCATCGCCGACGTGAGCGAGCAGCGTTTCCGGCCGCGCCCGGAGCCAGACGACATGCGGCCCGCTCCGCAGCCTGACCCGCGCGACCGGATCGAGAACCACGGACGCCGCGGCGCCGATGATGACGGGCGGCTCGAGCGCCAGGCTCGCCTCGAAGGCCAGCTCTTCGACATTGTGGAGGGCGTCTTCGCCATCGGCCGCCCGAATCTCCGTCGCGCCGCGACCGCTGAATGAGCGAACGAGATCGTCGTTGTCGACGTAGCGCCAGCCTGTTCGGTGCGAGAGGGCCCGCCCGACTGTCGACTTTCCGGACCCCATCATCCCGACCAGGATGACGGCCGCCGGCCTGGCGCCGCCTACGCCGTTGGCGGGCTGTTCCACCCTACGATCGTAACGCAGACGGAAGGGCGACAAATCCCGCAGACTTGGCCCGTGAGCGCAAAAGTCTGTCTGCAATGCGGTGCTGTCGCCCGCTCCGCAACCGCTACGTTCTGCGGCCGCTGCGGCTTGCCGTACGGTGAAGCGCCCCGCGCCGACGCAGAGCTGCCTACCTGTCACATCTGCTATCAGACTGTCGGCGACGATGGGTTGCTGCCGAGCCAGGATCGGCTCGGTGCCCGCGTCGATCTCCAGGTTCATCTTGCCGAGCACGATCGCCACCCGGTCGGCGACGAGGATTTTCTCGAGTCGCTCAGGGAAGGGGACCAGATCCGGATCGGCCGTTGGAAGGCGCCGTTCGATATCGTCCGTCGCTATCTCGTGACGGGTGCGGTCGAAGCCGGCCGCCGCCGGACGTTCGAGCACAACACGATCGTCACGGCCATGACCCAGATCAGGAAGTGGGGCGTCGACGCCGAAATCTTCGGCGACCAGGCCGAGTGGAAGGCATCGCGCGAGGCCGTCGCGGCCCTCATGGAGCGCTACCACCGGGCCTGAGGCGCCCGCACCGTCCGCGCGGTGACGAGAACCTTCCGCCTTCGTCACTCGTCTGGACAGCCGACATGCGACTGTTAGCCCTGCCTGTGGATCTCCATCCCGCCGACGCCTCGACGCCCGCCGCCGACGCCCGCCGAGCGAACTTCCTGGCGGGCGCCCGACCGGCTCTTGATCGGGCTTACCGATTGGCTGGACTCCTTCTCGCAGACGGACACGAGGCCGAGGACGCCGTCCAGGACGCCCTCATCATTGCCTGGCAAGCGTTCGACACGCTGCGGGAGGCGGACCGGTTCGGCGCATGGTTCGACCGGATCCTCGTCAACGGCTGCCGCGACCGACGCCGCCGGAGGAATGTCGTCCGCTTCATCCCGATCGACGGCGGCCCGGAGCTCGCCGGGCGTGACCCGTTCATGTCGTTCATCGAACGGGACGCCCTGCTCGCAGGCCTCGGCGTACTGACCGCGGACGAGCGGATCGTGGTCGTCCTCCGCTTCTGGGCGGATCTACCGCTCGAAGGAATTGCGGAACGACTGCGCTGGCCGATCGGGACGGTCAAGTCGCGTCTCCATCGGGCACTCGGGCGGCTTCGGGCCGGCCTTTCCCAGGATCGAGAGGAGGCAGCTCGATGAGCGACGAGCTCGAGCCGCGGCTGCGGAACGCGTTTCGAAGCGCCCCATTGCCGGCCGCGCCGGCCAGCCTCGTGGATGCGCTGGAACGAGTCCCGAACGCACCGGTCGCGCGCCGCGGGCGGAGCGGTCGTTCCGTATGGGCGCCACTCGCTGTCGCCGCCGTGCTGGTCGTGGCTAGCGCCGCGGTCATCGCCGGTGGCCAGCGCGGCCTCGCTCCCAGCCCGACCGCGGCGGCGTCGCTTCAGCCATCGGCCCTGGCGTCGACCCAGGCCGACGGCCTGCTGCGAATCGAGTACCAGGCCCACCCGATTGGCGGTGCCAATCCGACGGCGGCCGATCTCGTGGCGATCATTGCCATCGTCGAGCATCGCCTGGCCTCGAACCATATCGTCGGGTCGACCGTACATGCCGAGGGAGTCGACCGCATCGTCGTCGAGCTGCCGACCGCGATCGATACCGATGCCGCGCGAACCCTGATCGGCCAGACCGGCCACCTCGACTTCGTGCCTCTCGGGACGAATCAAATGGAGGCCGGCGACGTGGTCGATCCGACCAAATTCCCGGCCTTGTTTAGCGCCAGCGAGATCGGGAGCGCCGCGATCGGCACCAGCAGCCAGAGTGGCCAGCGCGTCGTGACGTTCGTGCTGAAGCCGGGGAGCGCCAAGCTGTTTGAGGACTACACCGCGGCACACATCGGCAAGTACTTCGCCATCGTCCTCGACGGGACGGTCATCTCAGCGCCGGTCATCAACAGCGCGATCCCCGGCGGCCACGTGGAGATCAGCTCGGGCGGCATCGGTGGTT
>DATHGS010000293.1:0-5076 GCA_035490155.1 Candidatus Methylomirabilota bacterium
CAGCGCCGCTCGCGTGTCGCCTCGGCGTAACAGGCGCGCACCACGAGTCGGTAGAGCCATGCCTCGAACCGATCCGGATCGCGCAACGTCGGCAAGTCGCGCCAGGCGCTGAGGAGGGCCTGTTGCGTCGCGTCCTGCGCGAGGTGCATGTCTCGCAGGATCCGATAGGCGAGGGCATAACAACGGTCGGCGGAGGCGGTCGCCAGGGCGGCAAACGCTTCCTGATCGCCACCCTGAGCTCGTTCGACGAGACCAGCCTGCATGTCGGCTCCTGCCATGGCTGCCAGTCTGGCCGCCTAGCGAGTATGGAGCCGGCCCGTCACCAAACGTTCAATCCTCATCGTCGAGGGCCTCGTGGCCCCCGGACGACCTCCCGGAGCTCGCCTGCTGCGTCTCGAACACTAGAGCGTCCCCATGCCCCTGACGGGAATCGAGAGTTCCATCAGGACCTGGCCCGTGTTCGGGTCCGTTGCGGTCGCGATCAGTGAGCCCTGGGCGAGCCATCCGGCGAAGAACTCCGTCGGCGAGAACCGAACCACGGCATAACAGCTGTCCCCCGCCGCGAGGATGGCACCCCCGAGGACGGGGCACGTCGAACCCGGCATCAGGCCGAACCCGAAGTCGTCGGGCAGCCCTCCCGTGACCAGGAGGACCACGTCGGAGCCGCTCGTATTCGTGATCTTCGTGCGCTTGTAGTTCTCGGAGCCGACCGGCTTTGTATGGAAGTCGATCGACGACGGCCTCGCCGCCAGGATGCCTCGCGATGCTGCAGCCATCGGTCCGACGGCCACGCTCAGCAGCAGCATCCCGGCCAGCCCCAGCGCCACTATCCGCCTGATCATCACAACTCCCTCCATCGTGATCCCCCGGCAGGCGCAATCGTGTCGTGGGCATCGCGTCGCGTCCAGTACTTTGGTACTAGCCCGGTGCGCGGCGGCACCGCCCGGGTGATCGGGGCCAAGAGCTCCGGGGTCAGAACCTGATGCGGAGGCGGCTCGAGAAGAGCGCTCCGAGACCATCACGCGCCGTGCGCGAGAGCGGATAGATCTCTCCCTCGGGCGACGTCTCGCGCAGGGCGACGGCCCGACGGAATTCGTCGAAGGACCGGCCGGAGAACAGCGTCCGGCCGAGTGCCAGGTCTCCCGGAACGTGCGCGTCACTGCCGCCGACGATCGATAGCCCGAGCTGCGCGGCGAGCGACCGAGCGCGGCGTTCCTGAAGCGGAAACCGGGCCGCAAGTGGATTGAACGACTCGACGCCGTCAGGGCGATGTCGCTCGTCCGCATCCGCGATTTCCCGGAGGGCGCGCGAGGAAACAGAAATCCGCGTGGGCAGGAGCGGGTGCGCGACGATTGCGAGCCCCCCGGCATCGTGGATCGCCGCGATCGCGTCCCGAAGCGCAAGGCGGGGCGGCACCAGCCGATCGATGCCGAGACCCAGGAGATGGCCCTCGCGAGTCGTGATCTCCTCGCCTCGGACGAGCTCAGGCCCGCGGCCGTCGAGCATGCGCCGCAGGCGATCGAGCGTGGAGATCGCGTTGTGATCCGTTATGACGACGATATCGAGCGTTGTGGCGGCGAGGCTCTCGACCCAATTCGCCAGCGGCGCCGGAGCCCGAAGCGGGTCGCCCGCGGGATGGACGTGGATGTCGATGCTCCCGACGACATCGTTCATGTCCGCCGGTACGTGGTGCTCATCGCGGCCAATAATGGCGCGCTTTGGCGCCCGGGGTGGCCGGGCTGCCTGGTCGAGAATTGCCCGGCCCTCGCAAGACGCTGTGTGACGGCGAGAGATGGAGCGGAGGCCAGGGAGCCGATACTGGGCGTCACGTATCGGTCGGAGGAGGTTAGCCATGCCACGGGCGACGGGCTCGTTCCAGATCCTGTCCGGTAACGAGGACAGCTACGAGGAGCGGGATGGAGGCGCGAAGCTCGCTCATGCCTGGGGCGATCAGGCGTTCAGCGGCGACATCCGCGGCGACGGCAACGTCCACTGGCTGATCTCGTACGCCGCTGACAAGACGGCGCATCTTGTCGGTCTCCAGCGGATCACCGGATCCGTCGGCGGGCGGGCCGGCTCGTTCGTGATCGAGTCGAGCGCCGATCACACCGGCAAATCCTCGCATGGCTCCTGGTCGATCATCGCTGGCAGCGGGACCGGCGATCTGGTGGGCATCACGGGCACTGGTTCCTTCGACGCACCCGGCGGCCCGAACGCGACGTACGAGCTGGCTTACGAGCTGACGTGACGATCGTTACGCGGTGACACCCGACGCGGCGGGCGCAGGAACATTGCATCCGATAGCCGACCGAACGGAACAGTCGGCCATGCCCACCCGTCAGACGGTGGACGCCGGGCGATCACTGGCAGGCTGATCGATCGCCCGGCGTTGCCACGTCGTCCGGCCGCCGCGAAGGGTAGACTCGGCCAGCCGCAAGGACCAGTCGGACCATCCGCACGGCCAATCCCGACCACCTGGAGAGCGACCGACCTCGTGCACGCCCGCCCCATGCGCCCGGAACGCCGCACCGCCGCGACCCAGCCGACCGACACGCGCCGCCTCCTCGCCGCGATCCTCTCCGGCGTGATCCCGGGCCTCGGCCAGGCGATGAACGGGCGAACCCGGCAGGCCGCGATCTTCCTCGTCCCGTCGCTCATCGTCCTGCTTGTCGCCGGGCTCCTGCTCCTCACCACCTCGTCGACGATGCTCCTCGCTCGGGCGATCGTGCCCGACACGCTGCGGACGCTTCTCATCCTCGACGTCGTCGTCCTCGTCTGGCGCCTCGCGGCCGTTATCCAGGCCTTTGTCGACCGTCGCTACCCGCCGCGGCCGGGGCGACTCGGAGCCGTCGGCCTCGCGATCGTGGTTGTCCTGGTCGCGCTCCCCCACGCCATCGCCGGCCTCTACGGCGCGAACGCCCTCACGACGTTCGAGAATGTTTTCAGCGGCTCGCGGGGCGTACCCGTCGGCGGGAAGAACGACGATCCTGGCTCGACCGCGGGGCCGACACCGCTGACGGGCGAGCGCGTCAACGTCCTCCTGATGGGGATCGACTCCGGTCCGAGCCGATCGCAGGCCCTGACCGACACGCTCATGGTCGTGTCGCTCGACCCGGTCGGCCGTACGGTTACGATGCTGTCGATCCCGCGCGATCTCATCGACGTCCCGCTCGGCAACGGCCAGAAATTCGGGCCGAAGATCAACTCCCTCCTCGGCTGGGCGAACAGCCAGAGCCACAAGTCCGACTTTCCGCAGGGCGGCACGCGCGCCCTCGAGGACGCGATCGGGGCGTTGCTCGGGATCCCGATCCACTACTACGCCAAGGTCGACCTCGGTGGCTTCGTCGATATGATCAACGCGGTCGGGGGCGTCGATATCAAGGTCACCAAGCGGCTTGCCGACCCGAACTACGGCGGGTTCGGTGTCGGGCCCGGATGGTCGATCGATCCGGGCGTCCATCATCTCGACGGGGCGAATGCCCTCGCGTATGCCCGCGTCCGCAAGTCGCTCGGTGAGAGTGACTTCACGAGGGCGGCCCGCCAGCAGCAGGTCCTCATCGCGCTGCGCGACCAGGCCGTCAAGAAGGACCTCCTCGTCAGCCTGCCGGCGCTCCTCCAGGCCGTCGGCGACACCGTCCGAACCGACCTTCCGGCCGCCCGCCTGCCCGAATTCGCCGCCTTCGCGGAGGAGATCGGGGGCGATCGGACGACCCAGGCCGTGCTGACCTCGCCGATGGTCAAGGCGGGTGCGGCCAACAATCCCTACGGGTCGGTCGTCATCCCGGTCCCGCTGCGGATCAAGCAGATGGTCGCGGTGATCTTCACCCCACCCGGGACGCCGCCGGGGCCGTGGCCCCCCGATTCCTCGCCGCGCCCGTCCGCGTCCCCGTAACCGCGTCAGAACCCGAGGTCGCGGAGGATCGGCTGCATCCGACGAGCTGCCGCGCCACGGTGCGAGATCTTGTTCTTTGCGGCCTGGGTCCATTCACCGAGGGTCCGGCCGGCGGGCGCCTCCGGGGCGGGCAGGAAGATGGGGTCGTAGCCGAATCCGCTCGTCCCCCACGCCGCCGTTGCGATCTGCCCACGACATGTCCCGCGGACCGTGCGCACCGGCAGCCCACCGCGCGGACCGGCTGCGTCGGGCTGGGCGAGCGCCAGGACGCAGACGTAGCGGGCCGCCCGGACCTCCGGCGGCAGGCCGCGGAGCGCCGCGAGGAGCTTCGCGTTGTTCTCGGCGTCCGTGGCGTTCTCGCCGGCGTAGCGGCGCGTTCGCACGCCGGGGCCGCCGCCCAGTGCGTCGACCTCCAGGCCGGAATCGTCGGCGAGCGTCATCAGGCCCGACAGTCGAGCGCCGTGGCGTGCCTTCATTCGGGCGTTCGCCTCGAACGTCGAGCCCGTCTCCTCGATGTCGCCCTCGAGCCCCAGGTCCTCGAGGCTGACGAGCTCGGCCTGTTCGAGCGCGAGCAGGTCGCGGAGCTCGGCGAGCTTGTGCGGCGAACGCGTGGCGATCAGGAGGCGCGGCTGGCTCATGGCTCAGCGCTTGACGGTCGCCAGGATCTCGGCCTGGGCGGCGAAGAGCTGATCGAGCCCGGATGTGGCGAGGTCGAGGAGGCCCTCCATCGCCGTCCGGTCGAAGGGCTTGCCCTCGGCCGTGCCCTGGACCTCCACGAACGTCCCCGCGTCGGTGCCGACGACGTTGAAATCGACGTCGGCCCGTGAATCCTCGCTGTAGTCGAGGTCGAGCAGCGATGCCCCGTCGACCAGCCCGACGCTGACAGCGGCGATCCGGCCGACGAGATGGCGGTCCATCCCGAAGGTGATGAGAGCCGCCGCGAGCGCCACGTAACCGCCGGTGATGGACGCGGTTCTCGTTCCGCCGTCCGCCTGCAGGACGTCGCAGTCGACCGTGATCGTCCTCTCGCCGAGGCGGGTTAGATCGATCGCATCGCGGAGCGAGCGGCCGATGAGCCGCTGGATCTCGTGGGTCCGCCCGCCGAGCTTGCCCTTGACCGACTCGCGGTCCGTCCGCTCGGCGGTGGCCCGCGGCAGCATCGAGTACTCGGCGGTGACCCAGCC
>DATHGS010000294.1:0-3786 GCA_035490155.1 Candidatus Methylomirabilota bacterium
TCACCGCGGCCTTCGAGAAACGGACCGGCAGCGTCCGCTTGCCGACCCGCGCGTCGCCGCGCCGATCGGGGATCTCGTTGACGTACAGGATCAATGCGACTAGCAAGGCCACCGGCAGCGATGCGACGAACGGCTCCCACGACAGAGCGCCACGGGTCTGGACGACGTAGGCGCCGAGCAGCATCAGCGGGCCGAAGCCGATGGCCACCGCGATCTCGCCGAGCCCGCGATAGACGAACTTCAGCGGCGGCGCCGTGTAGCCGATCGAGACGATGAAGCCCACGACGCCGATGATCAGCAGGGCCGGGGATCCCCGAAGGGCGAGCAGCAGGAGCCCGATCAGCCCCGCGCCGACGTAGAAGACCGTCGCGATCCCGGCCATCTGGCGGAACGAGACGAGCCCGTACTGGATGACCCGCGAGCCGCCGCTGAACTTTGTCGGCGTGAGGTTGGCATCGTCGGCGCCCTGCGCCGTGTCGAAGACGTCGTTGGCGACGTTCAGTCCGAGCTGGACGAGCGACGCTCCGATGACGGTCAACACGGCCGTCAGCAGGTCGAACGAGCCGTGGCGCGCGGCGATGGCGATGCCGAGGACGACCGGCACGATTGTGGCGCTGAGGAACGGAAGCCGCGTCGTCCGAAGAGCGAGCCAGCCGAACGACAGGCGCGGCTTGACCGGCGTCCCACGCTCGACCGACAGGGCGTCGAAGTACTTCTTCGACTGGCCGGTCGAACGCTCGGAGTATTCGAAGAACGGGACTTCGGCTTCGTCCCAGCCCCAGGCGCGAGCGGCGGCAAACGAGATGGTCGCGCCATCGGGCGACATCGTGCCCCTGCCCCACGCGGTGACGTGGCGCCGCTCGTCGTAGCCGTAGCCGGGCTGTGGCCGGATGTGCGAGCCGGTGAGGCTGATGTCGGCGTCGGTCGGCGTGGCAATGCCTGCGGGAGCGGAGAACGTCGCCGTGCCGGCTGCCGCGTCGATCGCCGAGGCCACGGCGACGCTCACCGGATAGCCGTCGGGATCGACGAACGTCAGGATCTGGTACGGGTAGGTCGCCAGCTTGGCCAGGCCCTCATGGAGGTCCAGTGCCGGCGTTCGCGGGGCCCTGGTGATCGCGGCCATCACGCGGCCGCCTTTCCGGCGGTCGAGACCTGCGGCGCCGTCGCGGCATTGCCGTCGGCCCAGTAGAGCGCCCTCCGCGGCGTGATCTCGATGAGGGCCCGCTCGAAGAACAGTGGCAGGGCCACCCGCTGCGTCAGGAAGTAGACGATCGAGGGCTCCTTCTTCTCCCAGATCGGCAGGAGCCGTTCCCAACCGCCGTGCGGGTCCTCCTCGATTACGCGCGCATCGCCCTGGATCGTCGCCCGATCCGTGCGCCCACCAACCGCGATCGGGTCGGTGATCGACAGGGAGACCTTGCCGTTGCCCTTGATGTGCTCGAGCTTCCGACTGAACAGCGTCGACGAGGTCAGGTAGATCTTCTCGCCGTCGTAGAGGGGGATCAGCGGGTAGGTGACCGGATGGCCGTTCGCGTCGACGACGGTCAGCTCGCCGACGAGGGCCGCTTCGAGGAGTGCTTCGATTGGTTCGGGAAGGGTGCTCATATCCTGCTCCCAGGTTCTGCGGGCCAGGCGATTTGTTTCGTGCGCGCTGAATGTAGCACGTTATATCGACGCCGACAACGGGGCGCGGCCCAGGCGGGACGCCGCACGCAACCAGCTTCCTGATAGTTCCTGTCAACGTCGCTGCGGTACCATGCGCAACCCATGTCGGAGAACCCCTCGACCTCGCTCATCCATGCCCGCGGACTGACGAAGCGGTTCGGGGATTTCACCGCGGTCGATGCGATCGACTTCGATGTCGCGCCGGCCGAAGCCTTCGGCTTCCTCGGCCCGAACGGCGCCGGCAAGACGTCGACGATGAGGATGATCGGCAGCGTTTCGCCGATCAGCGATGGAACGCTCACCGTTCTCGGCCTCGACCCCCGGACCAACGGCCCGCAGATCCGGGCGCGCCTTGGCGTCGTGCCGCAGCAGGACACCCTCGACACCGAGCTGACGGTTCGCGAGAACCTCGTCCTCTATGGCCGCTACTTCGGCTTGTCGCGCGAGGAGTGCGGTCGGCGGGCCGACGAGCTGCTCGACTTTGCCCAGCTCACCGAGCGCCAGAACGACGAGGTCGAGCCGTTGTCCGGCGGCATGAAGCGGCGGCTGACGATTGCCCGCGCGCTGATCAACGAACCGGAGCTGCTCCTCCTCGACGAGCCCACCACCGGCCTCGACCCGCAGGCCCGTCATTTGCTGTGGGATCGCCTGTACCGGCTGAAGCAGCGGGGCGTCACGCTCGTTCTCACGACCCACTACATGGACGAGGCAGAGCAGCTCTGCGACCGACTCGTCGTCATGGACAAGGCGAAGATCGTCGCCGAGGGCTCGCCGCGCCAGCTGATCGAGCGCTATTCGACGAAGGAAGTCACGGAGCTCCGCTTTCCGCCGGACGTGCAGGACAGCCTCGACGGGAAGCTCGATGGCCTGGCTGAACGGATCGAGCGTCTGGCTGACCGGGTCCTGCTCTACGCCGACGACGGCGAGGCCGTCGCGGTCGCGGCGCACGAGCGTGGCCTCAAGCCCGAGACCGTCCTCGTCCGACGCTCGACGCTGGAAGATGTCTTCCTGCGGCTCACCGGCCGCTCCCTGATCGAGTAGCGATGGCGGCGCTCAGCCACGTCCTCGAGCACCGGGCGGTCCAGTACAGGCGGACCTTCCGATCGTCGGTATTCAGCTCGTTCCTGAGCCCGGTCCTGTTCCTGACTGCGATGGGCCTCGGGCTGGGCGGCTACGTCGATCGCTCCGGTGGGGCGGCGCTCGGCGGGCTCACGTATCTCCAGTTCCTCGCCCCGGGATTGCTCGCCGCCACCGTGATGCAGGCCGCCGCGTTCGAAGCGACGTTCCCGATCATCGGCGGCCTCAACTGGCAACGAACGTTTCACGCGATGTACGCGACACCGCTGTCGCCGCGCGACATCGCCCTGGGCAACCTCCTGTGGATGGCGATCCGCCTCGGGATGATCGCGACGGTCTTCACGGTCGTGATCGTCGCGTTCGGCGCGGCGCACTCTCCGCTGGTGGTGCTTGGAATCCCGGTTGCCGTGCTGACCGGCATGGCCTTCGGGGCCCCGATCGCGGCCTACTCCGCGACCCAGCGAACGCCCAACAAGTTCAACGTGATCTTCCGTTTCGGGATCACGCCGCTGTTCCTGTTCTCGGGGACGTTCTTCCCGATCGAGTCACTGCCGGGCTTCCTCCAGCCGGTCGCCTGGCTGTCGCCCCTGTGGCATGGCGTCGACCTCACCCGAGGCCTCGTCCTTGGCACGCTCGGCCAGAACCCGGTCGCGATGCTCGCCCACGTCATCGTCCTGACAACGATCGTCGCGGTCTCGACGTGGGCGGCCGTCCGGACGATCGAACGACGGCTGGTCCGCGGATGACACTGCCGCTCCGGGTGACTCCGACCCTCATGTTCGGCAGCCGTCGTGCGCTGCGGCTGATCGAGCGGAACCTCTATGTCTACCGGCGGACGTGGATCGTCATCGTCTCCGGCTTCTTCGAGCCGCTGTTCTACCTGCTGAGCATCGGCTTCGGGCTCGGCCGGCTGGTTGGGAACGTGCCCGGACCGGGCGGCGCCGAGATCCCGTACCAGCTGTTCATTGCCCCGGCGCTGCTCGCGAGCTCCTCGATGAACGGTGCGATCACCGAGGCGACGCTCAACTTCTTCTTCAAGCTCAA
>DATHGS010000295.1:0-3983 GCA_035490155.1 Candidatus Methylomirabilota bacterium
GTCGGGGTCCCGGAGTTGGTGGATCCGCGAACGCGCCTGGAGATAGACGTCGTGCACGACATCCGGCGCGTCGGAGACGCCGATGAGGGAGCCGCAGATGGCCTCGAGCCGCCCGCGGGCGAGACCGAATCGGCGGTCGAACTCGAGCCGGTCGAGGCGCGCGGCGTTGTCACTGGCAGAGTCGCGCGCGAGCAGCAGCCGGCCAATCTCCATGTCCCCTCTCAGAGTCGGGTCCGGGGCCGATTGTTGCAGGGCAGCCGATCCACTCAGGCGCCGACTGCATGTCTCCGCGAGGTGGTCGCCCTCGCGACGATCAGCGCGCCGACGAGCGTCGCGCCGGCCGACACGGCGAACATCCCCAGGATCGTCAGCACTGCCGCGACCTGCCCGCCGAGCACGGAGCCGAGAATCGCCCCCATCGCAAACGCCGTCCCGGAGAACAGCCCCTGGGCCGTCGCCTGGACCGACGGCGGCACGGCCCGGGCGACGTAGGTCACCGTTCCGACATAGAACAGCGCGTATCCGACGCCGCCCAGCGGCGCGATGGCCACGTACAACCACGGCTCGGAGGCGACGGCCCAGCCGGCCGCTCGCGCGGCAAACGCGACGGCACCCAGGACGAGGAGGCGTGCCGCACCGGCTCGCCTGGCAAGAGCCGGAAACGCGAGCATCAGCGGGACCTCGACGATCGCGCCCGGGGCGAAGACGAAGCCGACGACGGCCGACCCCGAGCCGAGCTCGACGAGGTGGACCGACACGAACGTCGTCACCGCCGAGACCGCCGTCCAGACGATGACCGAGCCGACGAACAGGAGGAGCAGCGTAGGGTCCCGAACGAGGGCGCCAAGGTCGCGACCCATGCCGATCGACACCGTTCGGCCGGTTCGACCGGCCGACCGACCGAGCAGGAGCCACGCCGCAATGCCAGCCACGGCGATGCCCGGCGCGTAGAGCAGGAAGAGTCCGGCCGGGCCGGTTCGGTCGAGGAAGAAGCCGACGGCCAGCGCGCCGGCGACGAACGACGCCGAGCCCCAGGCTCTCGCCCGTCCGTATCGATCGCGGTTCGAGCCGATGATCTCGATCGTCCGGCTGTCGAGCATCGAGCCCATCCCCGCGGTCCCGGCCGACATGACGGCGGAGGCCAGCGCGATCATGAGCGGCTCCCGGTTGACCGCCAGCCAACCCGCCGCCACGGCGCCCCATAGACCGGCGACGAGGAGCGGCCCGCGAGCATCTCGCAGCCGATCGACAGCTGCTCCCCAGATCGGCGCCGCGACGACGGCGACGAAGCCGGTCAGGGCGGTGATGACGCCGATGCCCTCGAAGCTGAGCCCGACCGATCGATAGAAAACCGAGAGATACGGGAAGAACGTGCCGACCGCGAAGAAAAGCAGGGCGTAGACGATGGAGGGCCCGCGGACGGACGGCTGGCTGGGTGGCATGCTGTCGGTCACGGGCGGCCAATGCTAGCGGCCGGCCGTGGCCCGGGTTATCCACCATCGCTGTGGAATGTCAGGCAGATGCAATGTTTCGAATGAGCTCCCGCAAGCGGGCAACTGCAACAGAGAGCATCCCCGCCGAGAGCGCCCCCGCGCCTAACACCGGGCCACGCCGCTCGCCGATGGCCGAGTCAGTCCTGTCGGCCGCGATCGTCGCGACCAAGGCCCTGACGATCGGTTTCGCAGTGGATGCCTTCGTCAATGCGGGCAGCCGACGACTCCGGGGAAAAGCGATCCGGACGCGGGCGTTCGGCTACGTCGGTGGGCTGTTCATCGTTCCCGCGCTCTGGCTCATGCTCCCCGATCGTGGCCGCTACCCGCGCGCGCTCGACCTCGCGGTCACCGTTCCGCTGCTGCTCGACGCCGGCGGCAACAGCCTGGGCCTGTACAACGATGCCCACATCGACGACCTCGTCCACATCGCCAACTCGGCGATCGTCAGTGGCGTGGCCGGAGCGCTCTTTGCTCCGCGGGTCGATCAGCGCTGGCAGGCGGCCCTCGCCGGCGCGGGCGTTTCGATCGCCGGTGGCAGCGCCTGGGAGCTGCTCGAATACGGTGCGATGCGCCTCGGTGCGAACGGCATGAATCTCACCTACGACGACACGATGGCCGACCTTTTCGACGGCTGGGTCGGGGCGATCGCCGGCGCGGCGTTCACGCTCACTCGCGTGCCGCAGGAGCGGGACCAGCGGAAGCTCCACGGCTGGCGCGGCGTCCTCGGCCTGCGCAGCGAACGGCCGGCGCTCTGATCACGGCGTGAGCAGCGCCGTCCGCATCACCTGGCTCGGCCACGCCACGGTTCTCGTCGAGATGGACGGCCTCCGGCTCCTGACCGATCCGCTCCTCGGCGCGGGTCTCGGGCCTTTGCGTCGCGTCGGCCCGACGCCGGATCCCGATGCGATTGGTGAGATCGACGCCATCCTCGTGTCGCACGCCCATCCGGACCACTTCGACCTCGACTCTCTTCGGCGCGTCAACGGCGATCCGCTCGTCATCGTCCCCGGCGGGCTCGGCCGTGCGGCACGACGAGCGGGCCGATCCGTCCGGGAGGTCCTGGCGGGCGAGGTATTTGAGCTTTCTCCGCGAGGCTCCCCCCGGTCCGACGCCAGTCCGATCCGGGTGACCGTCGTTCACGCCCGCCACTGGCGCTGGCCGCTCCAGCCGCGGGCGCGCTGCATCGGTTACCTCGTCGAGGGCTCGCTGGGGATCTACTTTGCCGGCGACACCGCGCTGTTCCCCCGGATGGACCGGATCGCCGGGCGCGTCGCGATCGCCCTCCTGCCCGTCGGTCGATGGGGGCCGCATCGAGGACCGGACCGATTGACGCCGGCGAGCGCGGTCGAGGCGATGAGGCGGGTCGGTGCGCAGGCGGCCATTCCGATCCACTGGGGGACATTGCACCCGCCAGGTCTTGCGCCGGGTCGCCGCGGCTCGCCCGCGCCCGACGCGGGTGCTCGTTTTGCGACGGCCGGCGCCGAATTGGAGCTCGGGCTCGATATCCGGGTTCTCCAGCCGGGCGAAGCCACCGACTTCGACGCGCCGTAAACTGGCGGCCTGGCCCGCGGCTGACGGCTCCTCCGACCACCACCGAACCGCTCCGGCCTCGGCCGCCGTATCGTGTGACGACAAGCCCGAAGCCTGCCGGTTCACATGACCGAATCCAAGGACGACCTCGCCGCGGCGCCCGAGCCCGACGGCGCCCTGGCGGGCGAGGGCGGGCCTGACGGCGCCGCGGCGTCCGAGGCCGAGCCCGAGGGCATCACGGACGCCTCAGCAAGCGCGACCCGCCGTCGGCTTCGCGCCGCCGTCGCTCTCACGCTGGTCGCTGCCATCGTCGTCTTCGGCGCCCTCGGGGGAGCCCGACTTGCCGGGATTCCCTCCGAAACTCCCTCGCCGACGCCGCATCCAGCCCGTCTTGTCGCGGTCGATGCCAACGGCGAACTCGCGACCATGGATGGACTGGGCGGCGCGGTCGTCCCCTACCCCGCGCCAGGCGTTCAATTCGGATTTCCCGCCTGGTCGCCCGACGGCACCCACATCGCCGCGACCGGCCTCGGCGGCGGCAGCGGGACCATCCACGTCTTTGCGGTGCCGCCGTCCGGGGCAACGGGCGCCACAGCGACCCCGGCCGCGACCGTGCCGGGCGGCTCGGCAGATGCCGCCGCTGATGATCCTGGCGTCATCTATCGGAGTTCGGATGCCCAGCCCTTCTACCTCTACTGGACGCCCGATAGCCGGCAGGTCGGCTTCCTCACCCAGGAGGCCAACGGGATCTCGCTGCGCATCGCCCCGGCCGACGGCAGCGTCGCCGCCACGACCATCCGCCAGGGGGCGCCGCTCTACTGGGACTGGGTCGACCCGGGTCGGCTGCTTGCCCACATCGGCGGGAGCGGACTCGACGCGTTTGTCGGCGAGGTCGGCCTCGATGGCCGGCCAGATGACGCCACGGTCATCACGCCCGACACATCGCCTTCGCCGGGGACC
>DATHGS010000296.1:0-3082 GCA_035490155.1 Candidatus Methylomirabilota bacterium
GGTTGGGGTCGTGGTAGCCGAGGGCAAGCACACCGCCGCCGTTGATGGCGTGGAGCGAAACCGCCTTTGCCGAGTCCATCGAGGATCCGCCACCGACCGGAACGACAATCGTGCCGGGGGTCCCGAACACAATGAGCGCGGCGCTGCCGCGTTCGATCGACGACGTCCCGGGGTTCGGTTCGACGCCGTCGTAGGTTCCGACTTCGAGGCCGCCGGCCTCCAGCGATCGGCGGACGACGTCGATGACCCCCGAAGCGACGACGCCCGCGTCGGTCACGATGAACGCCCGTTTGCCCCCGGCCGCCCTGACGAGCTCCGGCAACAACGCCACCGCCCCGCGGCCGAACCGGATCCTGTCCCGGACGACGAGATCGAGGGTGCGGCCGGCCAGCCCTGCGCTGAGCAGGCTCGCGGCGCCGGCCTCCTCGGTCATGAGGCGACGACGGTGTCGGTCGAGGTGTCGCGGTGGACCGTCAGCCAGCGCCGGCAACCCGCCGCGTGGAACCAGCGCTCGGTCGTCACGCCGTCCGGGTTCTCGAAGTTCCAGACCTCGTCGAGGTTGCGGGCGTCGTCGCCCTCGATCCAGTCCGGGACCGGCCGCCGCTCGCCGCCGAACGTGAACTCGTCGATCGGTCGGCGACCGCAGAGGGGACAGGTGAGCCAGAGCATCAGCGCGTCCCTGTCGAGCCCTGGTCGGCCAGGACGTGGTCGCGGGAGAAGCGATCGAGGGCGAATGGCGCAATCAGGGCCGGCGGTCGTCCGGTCGCGATCAGCTCGGCCATGCCCTCGCCGCCGGCCGGGATCGCCTTGAACCCCCACGTGCCCCAGCCGGTCGTGACGAGGAAGCCGTCGACGCCGGTGAAGCCCATGATCGGCGAGAAGTCGGCGGAGATGTCGCAGCTCCCCGCCCACTGGCGGAGGATCCGAAGATCCCGGAGGAACGGCAGCAGGTGACTGACCTTGTAGGAGTAACTGCGCAGCGCCGCGAACGACGACTGGCGCGAGTACGACGGCTGCGCGTCGAACTCCGCCCCGATGAGCATCTGGCCGCGCTCGGTCTGGGAGACATAGCAGAACAGCTCCGTGTCGCTGACGATCGGGGCGAAGGACTGGGCGAAGTTGTTCGTGACGAACGCGTGGAGCGGGTGCGTCCGGACCGGCAGCCTGACCCCGGCCTTGGCCGCCAGCGCCGTGACCCGGCCGCCGGTCGCGCTCAGGACGGTGCCCGCGGCGATGGGTCCTTTCGCGGTCTGCACGCCGACGACCCGGTCGCCCTCGCGGAGCAGCCCGGTGACCGGCGTGTGCTGGATGACGTGAACTCCGCGGGCCATCGCTCCGGATGCGAACGCCCACGCGACGCGATCGTGGCGAGCGGTCGCGGCGCGAAGATGGTGCGATGCGCCCAGGACCGGGTAGCGACCGCCACCGGTCAGGTCGATCTGGGGGCAGAGCTCCTTGATCTCGGCCGGCGTGACCATGACCGTCTCGGCGCCGCAGGCGGTGTTCATGAGGCAGCGGGCGCGCTCGGATCGGAGCGCCATCTCCGTGTGGGCCAGCCAGATGAGGCCCTTCGTCTGGTGGAGGATGGCGGCGCCCGTCTCGGCCTCGAGCGCCTCGTACATCTCGAGGCTGTGCTCGTAGAAGCGGACCGCCTCGGGGATCCCGTAGTTCGCCCGGATGATCGTCGTGTTGCGACCCGTGTTGCCGGACGCGATGTAGTCCGCCTCGATGACGGCGACGTTCGTGATCCCGTGGCGGGTCGCGAGGTAGTAGGCCGTCGCGAGGCCGTGCCCGCCGCCGCCTACGATGACGACGTCGTAGGCCGACTCCGGCTCGTCCCAGCGGAGCGGCTTGAGGGTGTCGACCAGCTCGTTCATCGGAGGCGGCCGGCCAACTCGTCGGCGTACGCGGCCTGGGTCACGAGCAGTGCGCCGCCCGTGGTCCGGAGCCACAGCTTCGCCGGAACACCGGCGATGGAACCCTGCGCAACCGTCGGGCGCTCCTCTGGAAGCGGCCACTCGATCCTCGGCAGGACCGAGGCCTCGAATTCCTCGGCCGTCAGCCAGACGCCGACGAACCCGGCCTCCTCCTCGACGATCGCGTGCGGGTCGTCAATCTCGACGCTCCTCGCACCGATTGCCAGCGCCTCGTCGGGAGCAAGACGAAGGACCGTCACGTCGAGGTCGCCGCGCCACGACACACGGTCCAGAGCGGCCGGGTCAGCGACGACGCGCAGGCCGTGGAGCGGCTCAAGCGCGAGCACGAAGACCCTCTGGGTCGTAGAAGGGGGTCGTGGCGACGACGGCCTCGCGGCCGTCGATCTCGACCCGGTCCGGGAACGGCGTCCGCTTGAGCCAGCCAAGCATGACCGCGTGGCCGAGGAACGGCGAGGTCCAGCTGCCGCTGACGTGCCCGACGATGTCGCCACCCGCCGAGATCGGGCTCCCTTCGGTCGGCGCCTCGCCCGGCATCGTGAAACCGAAGAGCCGCCGGTGGTCGGGGAGCGGCGTCGTCCGGACGAGGGCCGGCTTGCCGATGAAGAACGGCTTCTCCATCCGGACCGCCCAGTCCATCCCGAGCCGCCGCGGCGTCGAGTCCATCTCCGAGTCCATGCCGACGATGACGTGGCCCTTCTCGAGCCGCAGCCCGAACAGCGCCTTGAGCCCGTGCGGCCGGATCCCGAGGTCGCCGCCAAGCTCCATGAGCGCCCGCCATAGCTCGACGGAGCCGTTGATCGGATGATGAAGCTCGAAGGCCGCCTCGCCGGTGAAGCTCAGCCGCATGACGTGGCACGGGACGCCGGCGACGTCGGCGTGGACGTGGCCGAGGAATCGGGGCGGATCGGCCAGGCCGGCCCGCTGGAGAAGCTGCCGGGCGAGCGGCCCCGTGACGTTGATCGCGGCAAGGGACATCGTCTGGTCGAGGACGTGGACGCGCAGGCCCCACGTCTCGATCCAGTCGCGGACCCACATCTCGGCGTTGGCCGCGCCGCCGGACGTGAAGCTCAGGACGAACCGGGTCTCCGCGTCCCGCAGGATCATCCCGTCGTCGATGACGTGGCCGCGCTCGTTGAGCAGCAGGG
>DATHGS010000297.1:0-4178 GCA_035490155.1 Candidatus Methylomirabilota bacterium
GCCCGGCGTGCCGCCGCCGATCCGACGTCCGGCACCGCGAAGAAGCCCCAGCTCGATCCGATCAGGGCGCGGACCCCGACACCGGCCCGCTCCTCGCGGTCGAGGCTCTCGACGGCGCCGTTGCGCGCGGCCATCGCCTCAGTCCGCGTCTCCATCGCGCGAGCGTCGGCGTAGCTCGCACCGGCGTTGAGGGCCGCCTCGACGGCGGCGGTTGCGACGTCGTACATCGCCCAAGGCTAGGACGGTTCGGCCCTGCCCGTCTTGCCCATGCCGCTCGTCTACGCAAATCGCGGTAGTCGACCCCACCCATTCGCTTAGTGGTCCGCAACGGCCCAACGACGTACCGTGAACCAGGTGCAGATTGCAGCGCACCCGACCGGCGGCGTGACGGAGGTGGAGGGTTCGCCGCCGAGGGCAGAGCTCTCCATCGGGATTGCGCGCCCCGGACCCGACGCGACCCATCGGCAGCACGGCCTGGGCCTGGTCTGGGCCGCCGTCTGGGATCGGCTCACCATCCGCACGATCCTCCTCGTCGGGCTCCCGATCATGGGCGTTCTCTTCCTGCTTGCCGCCGTCAACGCGGGAAACCTGGTTGGTGGCTGGGAGCTCGCCCACACGACGCTCGCCGGACTGCTCGCGACTGCCCTCGCCCTGAGCGCGGCCCATCGGACGAGCGATCTCGAGCGCCGTCTGCGGACGCTCGTCGCCATCGGAACCGCATCGTGGACGGTCGGTCAGGTGTGCTGGACAGTCCAGGTCGCGACGGGGTTCGTCGGTTTTCCAACTCCGTCGGACATCGGCTATCTCGGCATCGTCGTTCCCGTCGTCGTCGCCCTCGTCCTCGCCGTCCATCGCCGCCTGCCGCGTGCCGAAGAGCTGGCCGTCTACCTCGATTCGGCGGCGGTCTTCCTCATGATCACCGCGGTGATCCTGGCGATGTACGGCAACGAACTCGCGTCCATGGGGATCCTTGCCGCGGTCGTCACCGTCGCCTATCCGATCCTCCATCTCGCGACGGCCGGCGCCGGCTTCATCGTCCTCCTAGCCATCCGCGGTGTCTTTCGGGCGAGTGGCGGCTACCTCCTCCTCCTTGGCTTCGCGGTGGTCGGGTTCGCCTGGGTCGAATGGTTGCGTGAGGCGGAGGTCGCCATGCCTCCCGCCGGCAGCTTCGTCAACTACTTCTTCCCGATCGGCCTCGTCGTGGTCGGCCTCGGCGGAGCCCGTTGGCGACTCGGCGAGGTCGCGGGACCTCGATCGAAGCGGGCGACGGGCGCCATCCACGGCGTCCTGCCGTTTGTCGCGCTGTTCGGAAGCGCGGCCCTGATCATCGTTCGAGACAGCACGACACCGGAGATGGGGATCGTCGATGTCGCGGCCTTCGGCGTCATCGTCCTGGCCGGCGTTCGCCAGACGATGCTCGTCCACGAGCGAGGCCGGCTCCTCGAGGATTCCGGACATGCTCGGGCTGAGGTCGAGCTGGCCATCGTTCAGCGCGCCGAAGCCGACACTCGCTATCGGGTGCTCGTCGAGAGCGTCCCGGCTGCGGTCTACACCGATGTCTACGATCCCGACGTCACCACAGCCGGCGGCACCTTCTACATGAGCCCCCAGATCGAGGGGATTCTCGGCTACCCGCCGCAGGCATTCATCGCCGACCCGGAGCTGTGGCCGAAGCTGATCCATCCGGACGACTTCGACGCGACGATCGCGGCGTACGTCGATCACTGGGCCACCGAACTGCCGTTCCGTGGCGACTACCGGATGGTGGCCCGCGACGGATCCGTGGTCTGGGTCCACGACGAAGCCTTCATCATGACCGAGGGCGCATCGATAGGCGGCCGGCGGATCTCGCAAGGGCTGCTCGTCGACACAACGGAGCAGAAGCGCCTCCAGGAGCAGCTCGTCCACGACGCGCATCACGATCCGCTGACCGGGCTCGCCAACCGGGTCCTGTTCCGAGAGCATGTCGAGCGGGCGATGGCCGGGCGGAACCGCCGCCGTCGGAACGTCGCCGTCCTGTTCCTCGACCTCGACAACTTCAAGGTCGTCAACGATTCGCTCGGCCACCAGGCCGGCGATCGCCTGCTCGTCGAAGTCGGTCGCCGTCTCAGCGCGACGATCCGGTCCACCGACATCGCGGCCCGTCAGGGCGGCGATGAGTTCACGATCCTGCTCGACGGGATCCGCGGCATCGAAGAGGCGCGGGCCTCCGCCGACCGCCTGGCCGCGGAGCTCGGCAAGCCGATCGCGCTCGACGGGCGATCGATCGTCGTGGCCGTCAGCATCGGGATCGCGATGGCGGGCGGGCCGGAGATGGCGGCCGACGACCTGCTCGCCCACGCGGATGCGGCGATGTACGAGGCAAAGGGTCAGGGCCGTGCACGCAACGCCGTCTTCGACCCATCGATGAGGATCCGCGCCACGCGCCGGCTGGAGATGGAGGCGGAGCTTCGGACCGCGATCGAGGAGCAGCAGTTCGAGCTCCACTACCAACCGATCGTCGACCTCGCCTCCAATCGAATCGCCGGCTTCGAGGCGCTCGTCCGCTGGCGCCATCCGGAGCGCGGCCTCGTCCCGCCGATGGACTTCATCCCACTGGCCGAGGCGTCCGGTCTGATCGTCCCACTCGGGAAGCTGATCACCGCATCGGCCTGTCGCCAGCTTCGCGTCGTGCGCGAGCTTGCCGGGTGCGATGCCATGACGATGAGCGTCAACGTCTCGCCGCGCCAGGCGGTCGAGCCCGGATTCGTCGCCGAGGTTGCCGCCATTCTGGAGTCGACGGGCCTGCAGCCGTCGGCGCTCGTCATCGAGATCACCGAATCGCTGATGCTCGACGCGTCAGCCGCGAGTGATGGCTCGCTTCGCCAGCTGCGCGACATGGGCGTCCAGCTCGTCGTCGACGACTTCGGGACGGGCTTCTCCGCGCTCGAGTACTTCAAGCGGTTCGCCGTCCACGGCCTCAAGATCGATCGCTCGTTCATCAACGGCCTGTGCCACTCCCGGGAGGACACGGCGATCGTGACGGCGACCCTCGCCTTCGCCCGCGCGCTCGGACTGTCCGTGACGGCCGAAGGGGTCGAGACGGCGGACCAGCTCGAACGACTGCGGGACCTCGGATGCATGCAGGGACAGGGCTTCCTCTTCTCCCGGCCGGTGCCGGCCTCTGACCTGCCCGCGTTGCTCGCTGTCGCTCGACTGACGCCACCGACGACGATCGCGGCGGCCTGAGCGGTCCGGCGCCGCCCCTCGACGCCGAATATTCCGCTGGCGCATACGAATCACGACCGTCACGCTCGACCTCGAACACATTCCCGCCAGATCCCCTCGTGAACGCCCGAGAACCGGGACAGGGCTGAGCGTCGACAGCTCCGATTTCATGCGCGAGCCGAATATCCTCATGGGCCTCCGTCGTCGCGGTCGAGTAGCGTCGCCAACCGCCCTTCCATGGGCATGACGGCAACCCGCACCGCTTCCCGAACGAGCGCTCGGAACGCTTGCTTGTCGACCTCGTCGATCGATCGGACGGTCAGGTAGCGCACCTTGCGCAGGTTGAGGTGGGCGCCTTCCAATCGGCCGTCCGGGTCGTTCATGAATATGCCGTGCTCGAAGCCGAGGTGGACGTGGATCGGCTCCGGGGCGACGTACGCGAAGTAGATCGACCGACGACCAACCGGCACCTTGTACCCGATGAGCCTCCAGCCGGGTCGCACGGCCTCGATCGCGTCCGGCACGACCTGCCGGACGATCGCCCGGAGCGCCTCGGCGATGGTGCGAATCGTTGGGGGATAGGGCTCGAGGAACGCCTCGGGCGGGATCGTCTCCATCTCGGGCATCTTGCGCCGGGTTCCTTGACGATCCGCGTCAGGAATATGCCGTGGAGGCTTATCGAACGGCTCGCGATATCGAAGGTTGCCTTCGTACGGGGCGAATATCGGCCCGGGCGAATAGCCGAGCCCTGTAGCACCCAATGTGCTGCATCCACCGCCGGTCCAGCATTCGAATTAAGCCTGGGGAGAATATTTTGGGCGCGGCGCCATCACTCGACGCGGGACCGCGCCACGGCGCGCCGCCCGTCGTTGACGCGTTTCGCCGGCTCGCCGTACAATCCCGACGAATTCACTCGGGATTGAGGACCGTTCACTGACGCACCCGACCAGCCGGCCAACCTTCCACGGCAG
>DATHGS010000298.1:0-2673 GCA_035490155.1 Candidatus Methylomirabilota bacterium
GCTCATCGGCGCCTTCGGCCGCATAACGGGCGGCGAGCTCCGGTGGATCGCCCTCGTCGACGAGGTCGACGAATCGGGTGCCCTTGACGACACGCCCGTTGGCGACGTCGAGGCACGGGATCACGCGGCGCCGGAGCATCAGGCGGGCACCGCGACGCCGGCGGCGTGGGCCTGGACGAGGGCCGCGAAGTTGCCCAACAGCCTGAGGCCGTCATCGCCGCTGCGCTCAGGGTGAAACTGGACGCCGAGCAGGTTGCCGCGGGCGACGGCCGAGACAAACGGTCGGCCGTGCGTCGTCTCGGCGACGACGGCCTCGGCGGCCTCCCGCGCAACGGCCCCGGCGAACGAATGGACGAAGTAGAAGTCGGCCGCCTGGGCGATGCCCTGGAACAGGGGATGCGGCCGACGCCGCTCGACCTGGTTCCAGCCGATGTGCGGGAGGGTCGGGGCGTCGACGAGCCGGCGGGTCCGCCCGGGAAGGATGCCGAAGGTCGTGGCGCCGTCTTCGTCGCTACCGTCGAACAGCAGCTGGAGCCCGAGGCAGATCCCGAGGAAAGGCCGGTCGTCGGCGATCCAGCGGCGGATCGGTTCGACGAGCCTGGCCTCTGTGAGCCGATCCATCGCCGGTCCCGCGGCGCCGACGCCGGGGACGATCAGGGCGTCGGCGGTCGCGGCCGCGAGCTCGTCGGCGGATCGGACGAGGAGAACCTGCGCGCCGACGCTCGTCAGCGCCTGGTCGATGCTGACGAGGTTGCCGGCTCCGTAGTCGACGACGGCGACGAGGGGCGCCGGACGAGGGGCGGCTGGCGCGTCTGCGGCGGTCGAACCGGTCACTCTGGTCACGTCATCTCCGCTCACCCGAGCGCGCCCTTCGTCGAGGCGACCCCGGTTCGGCGCGGATCCTGTTCGCAGGCGACGCGCAGGGCCCTGCCAAGGGCCTTGAAGGCCGCCTCGGCGAGATGATGGTCGTTGCGACCGGTGCCGCTCATGTGGAGCGTTGCGCCGGCCGTGCGGGCGAAGGCTTCGAGCGCGTGCTCGACGAGCTGGAGCGGCAGTTCGCCGACGCGCTCGCCTCGAAACGGCAGATCGATGACGGCGTACGGCCGACCACCGATGTCGACGACCGCCGACGCGAGTGCCTCGTCCATCGGGACCGTGGCCTCGCCGAACCGCCCGATGCCGGCCCGATCCCCGAGGGCCTCCGCAAAGGCCGCCCCGAGGACGAGCGCGACATCCTCGACGGTGTGGTGCTCGTCGACCGCGAGGTCGCCCGAAGCGCGGATCTCGACGTCGAACAGCCCGTGATGAGCGAGCGAGCCGAGGAGGTGGTCGAAGAAGCCGATACCGGTCTCGATCGTTGCGACGCCGCTGCCGTCGAGGTCGAGGGTGGTCGAAATCGTGGTCTCGCGGGTCTTTCGGCTGACGGTCACCCGCCGTCCGTCGTGGCTGTCGACGACGAATGATCCAAGGGGAGAGCTCATCGGTCGGCTGCTGTGGCGGCCAGCGCGGCCGCAATCAGCCGATCGTTTTCGGCCGTGTCGCGGACCGTCAACCGGAGTGACGCAGCCAGCGGGTGCCTGGCGCCGAACGTCCGCGGTACGAGCCCGCGACGAAGGAGCATGTCGGCGGCCGCGGCCGCGGCAGAAGCGTCGGCGAAGCTGACGAGCAGGAAGTTCGTGACCGACGGCCCAACGGTCCACCCGACATCGGCCAGCCCCGCCGCGAGCCGCTCGCGCTCTGCCGCGACCCGGGCCACGTTGGCGCGCATCGCCTCGGGTCGGAGGAGCGCCTCAGTGACGACCGTGACGCTGACCGTGCTCACCGATCCCGGCGGCCGGTAAGGGGCCATCCGGGCGATCGTCTCCGGCCGCCCAACCGCGAAACCGACGCGCAGCCCGGCCAGGGCATAAGCCTTGCTGGCGGTCCGGACGACGATGAAGTTCGGGTGGGTGAGTCGAAGAGGCAGGAGCGAGGCGTCGACGAACTCGGCGTAGGCCTCGTCGAGGACGACGATCGGTGGCTGGCGGCCGTCGGCGGTGGCGTCGGTTGCCAGAGCTTCGAGGAGCCCTTCGATCGCGCCGTCGGGCTCCGCCAGGCCGGTCGGGTTGTTCGGGCTGCAGAGCCATACGACGGCGGCCGATCGTGCGGCCGCGCGGACCGCGTCGACATCCATCGCCCAGCCCTCATCTCGGCCGCGGCGCGGAATCGCGACGGAGCGGGCGCCGCGCTGCTCGGTGATGACCCGGTACATCGCGTAGCTCGGCGCCGGGACGATGGCCTCGCCGCCGGGCGGGAGGAAGGCCTTACCGACGAGGTCGAGGATCTCGTCGGCGCCGGCCCCGACCAGGATCTCTTCGGGCTCGACCCCGTATGTCGCGGCCGCCGCGGCGACGAGCCGGCGGTAGTCGGAGGGCGGGTATTCCGAGAGCGGCGTCTCGAATTGGCCGGCGGCCAGCAGCTCCGCGGCCAGCGCGGGCGGCTGAGGCGATGTGTTGAGATCGAAGCGGACGATGGTCGCCGGGTCGACGCCGTAGCGTGCGGCGACCTCCTCGTCGGTCGCCTCCCAGCTGTAGGACGCCGGCTGCGTCGGCGAGACGTAGGTGACGGGTGTCGGGCTCATCGGTCTGGAGGGTCGACAGCGTCGTCGGCCTGGGCCGTCCTGAAACGCGCCTC
>DATHGS010000299.1:0-3898 GCA_035490155.1 Candidatus Methylomirabilota bacterium
GCCTATCGAGCCGAGGTTGACGCATTCTTCGAGGGTCTCGATCGAGAGACCGACGTGGTCCAGATTGCGCAGCACGCGGCATGGCGCCCGGTCTTCCCGTCACTGGATGCGATCGTCGAACCCGTTGCGGTCGCTACGGCCGAGACGCCGAAGGCTGAGCCGTCGACGACCGACGTGCCTCCGTCCGGATCGGACGACAACGGTGCCTCGGGGACCGGTGCCGGCGCCGGCACAACTGAACCGACCGTGGTCGGCGTCATGGATCCGGCGGCATCGGCCGAGCCGGCCGAGTCGTGGGCGGCGACGCCCGAGGCGAGCCCCGAGCCCGTCCCGGTCGAAGCATCCGGCGAGGCAGACCAGGGCGGCGAGGCACATGAACCGGCCGAGCCGGTTGCGGCGACGGCCGGCGCCAGTCACAGCGCAGTCAGCTCGCTCTTCGAGTCCGTTCAGGTCCTGCGACCGATGGCCTGGCTCCGGCGCGAAGCGAACGGCGGAGACCGCCCCAACCAGTAGGAAAGCGCCGGGGGCGTAGGAGGTTCAAGGTGACCCGACGCCTGCCGATGACCGTATTCGTCGTGGTGGTCCTGCTCGGAGCACCGTCCGGGACCTGGGCGGGCGGTCCACCCGGCCAGTCGGACGCCGCGTTTGCGGGAAGCTACGCCGGCAAGGGCGTGACAAATGTGTCCGCCACGACGCAGCGGGTGAGTTGCTACGCTCCGGAGGTCGTCTATCTCGACGGGCTCGGGTCGGACCAGGGGTACGTGGACGGCGGAATGACGCCGTGTGGCGGGGCGGCGACGACTGGTGAGGAACTGGGGCCATACGCGACCCAGGACGTGAGCAATCCAGCGATGCGCGTCAAGGATCATTCGGAATCCGACATCCGCGTCGACCCCGCCAATCCGCAACATCTCATCGGCCAGAGCAAGTGGTTCGTCAACGGCGAGGGCTACAACCACCTGCTCGGGTTCTACGAGTCGTTTGACGGCGGCCAGACGTGGCCGGTCCAAGGTCACGTCCCGGGCTATGAAGGCTGGACCGACAACACGGATCCGGTCGGCGCGTTCGACCCGTGGGGCAACTTCTACTCGCTTGTCCTGCCGTACCAGTTCTACTACGACAAATTCGGGTTCCACAAGTACGACAACGGCTCGAACCAGGTCAATCCAGCCGTCCCGCGGGAGGCCGTGGCGGTGTCCGTCCATCCGGCCAGGACGTTGACCGGCAAGACTCCGGCCGCGAGCTGGATCACCACCCATGACGGCGGGCCCGACTACCTCATGACCGCCCCGAACGCGTCGACGAACGATCCCGACAAGCAGTGGATCGCAATCGACACCAACGCGACGAGCCCTCACTTCGGCCGCGTCTATGCGATGTGGACGGTGTTCGTCCTGAATCCGGCGATCGTCTATGAGTCGCACGCCGACGCTCGTCCGGATGGAACGCACACGGACTGGTCGACACCGCAGGTGCTCCCGACGGTATCGGGCAAGCGCTTCGATACCTATCTGCTGCCGCAAGTCGCGCCGGACGGCACGATCTGGACGACGACCACCCTGAACCCGATGGCCCAGGGCCTCGCCCACAACGACATCAATCTCGTCTGGTCGACGGACGGCGGAGCGACCTGGCAGGGACCGCTCCCGGTGGCCAACGACGTCATCACGCCGACGTACCAGAACACGACGTTCCGCGAGGGCATCATCGACACGTTCGCGGTCGGACGGACGAAGTCGGCGGCCGGCTTCTACCCGCTGTATGTGGCATATGAAGATGGGTCGAGCGGACTGTCGAACATCTACCTGACCGCCTCCTACGATGGCGGCCGCTCCTGGTCGTCGCCGGCCCTCGTCAACGATAATGTCGGTGCCGTCGACGAGCTGCAGCCAAATCTCGACGTCGCGCCGAATGGAACCGTGTCGGTCGCCTTCTACGATCGGCGGCTCGCGTGCCCGGCCGCCGGGAGCAGCGAGGCAAGCGGATCGGGCATCGCCCACGATCCGGGCACGAGCGCGTCACCCGGGACCCCGTGGGGTCGCGCGAACTACTGCGTCAATACCGCGATCCAGTTCTACCGCCCTAACCTCGCGCCGATCGGCCGGAACGTGCGCCTGTCGGCGCACACGTGGGACCCGCAACTGTCAGCCCCGCATACGAGCTGCATCTGTTCGTCGGGGACGTTCCTCGGCGACTATTTCGGCGTCGATTCCGGTGGCGGGTTCACGTACACGACGTCGATCTCGACGTTCAACTACGCAGCCGAAAACGGGTCCTTCCACCAGCAGCAGGTCGTGGCGCGGATCCCGACACCCTGACGCGCGCCCGTTAGCTGGCCCTGTCGTCCACGAGCACGGTCGCGGGCTCCCACGACCGATGGCCGCCGCGCATGAGCGACACTCCGGCGCCGATGAGGCTCACGACGACGCCGGCAAGGAACGCCACGTGGAGCGCATTGATGAACGGCGCGAGGTTGATCCCGCTCGAGCCGATCTGGGTGCCCGAGAAGATCTTCACGAGGACCGACGGATCCATCGCGCTCGTCACCAGGCCGATCGCGAGGGCGATGCTGACGACGAACCCCGTCTGGGTGAGCATCATCCGCGTCCCCGCGCCGATGCCGCGCTTGGCCGGTGGCACCACGCCCATGACGGCGCTGGTGTTCGGTGAGGCGAACAGGCCGGAGCCCGCTCCGATGAGGAGCTGCCAGAGGGCAAGCTGCCAGTAGGGCGTGTCGACCTCGAGCGTGACGAGACCCGCGAGGCCGATCGCCGTCACGACCATGCCGAGCGTTGCCAGCTCCCGCGAGCCATAGCGATCGGCGAGGTAGCCACTGATCGGTGACAGCACCAGCAGGCCGACGGCAAGCGGGGCGAGGAGGATGCCGGCGGTGACGGGATCGTCGCCCTTCGCGCCCTGGAGGTAGAACACAAGGAGGAAGAGGACGCCATTGCGAGCGACCCCGTTTAGGAGGCCCGTCAGGTTGCCCATGGCGAACAGGCGGTCGCGGAAGAGGTCGAGATCGAGCAGCGGCTCCGACTGCCGGCGCTCGACCCACAGGAAGACCGGCGTCGCGACGATGAAGATGACGATGCCGCCGATCACCCAGGGTGTCGTCCAGCCATAGATCCCGCCGAAGGCGAGCGAGGTCATCAGGCCGAGGAGCCCGACGAGATAGAGGCCCGAGCCGGCCCAGTCGATCGATCGATTCGCGGACGGTCGAGCCTGCTCGACGAGGATCAGCCAGGCAGCGGCCGTGCCGAGCAGACCGAGCGGGACATTGAACCAGAAGACGAGTCGCCAGCCGAGCGCGGTCAGGAGCCCGCCGAGGATCGGCCCGAGGATCAATCCGGCGCCGACGACCATCGCGTTGATTCCGAGCGCACGGCCCAGCTCCCGACGCGGAAACGCGTCGGCGACCAGGGCCGCCGAGTTGGCCATGAGAAACGCACCCCCGACGCCCTGGAGGACCCGGCCGGCGATGAGCTGCAGCGGGTCGGCGGCGAGCGCGCAGCCGACCGAGGCGACCGTGAACACGGCGAAGCCGAGCGTGTACGTGCGGGCTCGCCCGAACATGTCCGCCAGCCGTCCAGCGTTCAGGACGAGGACGGTCACGACCAGCGTGTAGCCGACGACGATCCACATCAGCGCGAACAGGTCCGTGTGGAGGTCGCGCAGGATGTCGGGCAGGGCGATGACGAGGGTGCCGGACGTCAGCGAGGCAAGGAGCGCGCCGATGCTCGTGACGGCAAGGACCCAGAACCTGTAGTTGTCGTCGGTCTCCTCGGCGGCGTGCGATCGACGCCGGAACAGGTTCGTCACGTCGTCCCCTTCCGGTGGCCGAAGGTCGCTCGAGGACGCAAACAGCCGGGGCAAGACGGATTGGAGGTCATGGTCA
>DATHGS010000300.1:0-5274 GCA_035490155.1 Candidatus Methylomirabilota bacterium
CGCAGCTTGTCGACGACCTCGCCAGCCCGTGAGCCGTCCTCGCCGACGTCAAAGCCGAACGGTGCCGTCTTTTCGATCGCGTCGTAGTCGCGCCCGATCTCGTCGCACAGCCGGCGGAGCAGTTCGAGCTGTCGGGGGATCTCGGGTGAGGGCTTGATGTTGCAGGCGTCGGCGTAGCGCGCGACGAGCGGCAGTGTTCGCTTCTCGCCGCTGCCGGCGATGAGGATCGGCGGGTGGGGGCGCTGGAGACTCTGCGGCACGTTGAGGGCTCGGCCCAGGCCGACATGCTTGCCTTTGAACGGGCGCTCGTCGCCGTGCTCGCCGTCCCACATCCGGAGGCATGCCTGGACGGTCTCCTCGACGATCTCGAACCGCTCGCCGAGTGATGGATAGGCGAGTCCCAGGCCCTCCGCCTCCTCCGGGTAGTCGCCAGCCCCGATGCCCAGCATCATCCGCCCGCCGGACAGCACATCGAGCGTCGTGACCATCTTGGCCAGCAGCCCGGCCGGCCGATACGGCGCAGCCGTGGCAAGGGCGAGGAGGCGGACCCGGCGGGTATGGGCGGCGATGAAGCCGAGCGTCGTGTACGCCTCGACCTGGTTCTTGATCGGGCCGCCCATGATCGGGTGCTGCCAGACGTGATCGGCGACGGTGATCGTATCGAAGCCGGCCTCCTCCGCAGCCTCGACGACGCGGCCGAGCGTGGCGCCGAGCTCAGCTGGACCGCCCTGCCAGTCCATGGTCGGCATGTGAAGCCCAAGTCTCATGACAATCTCCCTGGTTCGCGGCCCACGATCCCACGAGATACTTTGAGCTGTCAAATCATTGGATGAGTCGAACTATCGTGGATGGACCGGTTACGCTACGGGGCATGAGCACCACACCGAGGTCGAAGGCCGCCCTGGCCGCCGACGCCTGGCGATCGATCTTCGATTTCATCGTCCTCACTGCTGGCCACCGAAACGCGGCCCTGGCGCGACTGGGCCTCACGCCGAACGACAGCCGCGCGCTGATGAGCCTGGACCCCGAAGTCGGGCGGACGATGCGCTCGCTGGCGGACGAGTGGGAATGCGATGCGTCGACGGCCACCTGGATCATCGATCGCCTCGAGTCGAAAGGACTCGCCGAGCGCCGATCTCACCCGCCGGATCGACGAGTCAAGCTCGTGGTTCTGACGTCAGCCGGCGTCGAGACACGGACAGAGATGCTGGCCGCAACCTACGCGCCGCCCCCGGAGCTTCTGGAGCTCGACCCACCAGAACTGGCCGCCCTGAGCGACGCTGCAGCGTCCCTATCGCGGATCCGCGCTGGCAGCACTCGACGGCCGGCCCTCGGGTCCGCCGTCGTCGATTCCCGTGGGTGACAGGCGCTGGTAGGCTCGGTGTGTCCCACAGCGTCACCAAGCAGCGAGTGCCGACTGATGATCGATCACGAGACCACCACGATCCCCCACCCAGGACCGCTGACGGATCAGGAACTGGAGCTCATCAACGCGTACTGGCGGGCAGCGAACTACCTTTCCGTAGGGCAGATCTACCTGCTGGCCAACCCGCTCCTGCGCGAGCCTCTGCGCCCGGAGCACGTCAAGCCGCGGCTGCTCGGACATTGGGGTACGACGCCGGGGCTGAACTTCCTCTACGCCCATTTCAACCGCGTGATCAAGGCCCGCGATCTCGACGCGATCTACATCATCGGCCCCGGTCACGGCGGACCGGCAACCGTTGCGAATGCCTATCTCGAGGGGACGTACTCGGAGGTCTACCCCAACATCTCCCCGGACGAGAACGGGCTCCAGCGGCTGTTCCGGCAATTCTCGTTTCCGGGCGGCATCGGCAGTCACGTGACCCCCGAGACTCCGGGCTCGATCCACGAGGGCGGCGAGCTGGGCTATGCGCTCACGCATGCGTACGGGGCGGCCTTCGACAACCCCGACCTGACGGTCTTCTGCGTGGTCGGGGACGGTGAGGCCGAAACGGGACCCCTCGCGGCGAGCTGGCATTCGAACAAGTTCACGAATCCGGCGACCGATGGCGCCGTCGTGCCGATCCTTCATTTGAATGGCTACAAGATCGCCAATCCGACCGTTCTCGCGAGGATTCCCGAAACCGAGCTCATCGCCCTGTTCGAGGGCTACGGCTACCGGCCGGCGATCGTCGCCGGCGACGACCCGGCGCTCGTCCATCAGCAGATGGCCGGCGCTCTCGACGCGGCCCTCGACGAGATTCGCGAGATCCAGCGAGCGGCGAGGGACGGCGGCCACGAGAGCCGGCCAACGTGGCCGATGATCATCCTTCGCACCCCGAAGGGCTGGACTGGCCCCAAGGAGGTCGACGGCCTGCCCGCCGAGGGCAGCTTCCGATCCCATCAGGTCCCCTTCTCGGAGGTCCGCAACAACCCTGCCCACCTTGCCCTCCTCGACGATTGGCTGCGGAGCTACCGCCCGGACGAGCTGTTCGACGAGGGTGGCCGGCTTCGTCCCGAGCTGGCGAGCCTGGCACCTCGAGGCGAACGGCGAATGAGCGCCAATCCCCGGGCCAACGGCGGTCTTCTGTTGCGGGACCTGGAGCTGCCGGACTTCCGAGAATATGCCGTCGACGTCCCGTCCCCGGCGACCACGTCGAGCGAGGCGACGAAGGTCCTCGGCACATTCCTTCGCGACATCATCCGGCGCAACCCGGAGACATTCCGGTTGTTCGGGCCCGATGAAACGGCGTCGAATCGACTCTCGGCGGTCTTCGAGGCGACGGACCGGGCCTGGACGGCCGAACGCCTCGAAACGGACGACCACCTCGCGCCCCGCGGCCGGGTGATGGAGGTCCTCTCCGAGCATCTCTGCCAGGGCTGGCTCGAGGGCTACCTGCTGACCGGACGACACGGGCTGTTCAACTGCTACGAGGCGTTCATCCACATCGTCGACTCGATGTTCAACCAGCACGCCAAGTGGCTGAAGATGACGCGGGAGATCCCGTGGCGGCGACCAATCGCCTCGTTCAACTACCTGCTGACGAGCCACGTCTGGCGCCAGGACCACAACGGATTCAGTCACCAGGACCCGGGGTTCATCGACCATGTCGCCAACAAGAAGGCGGAGGTCATCCGCGTCTACCTGCCGCCGGACGCGAACACGCTCCTGTCCGTCGCGGATCACTGCCTCCGCAGCCGGAACTACGTCAACGTCATCGTCGCCGGCAAGCAGCCGGCGCTGAACTACCTGTCGATGGATGACGCAGTCCTCCATTGCACCCGCGGCATCGGCATCTGGGAATGGGCAAGCAACGACGGAGGCGAACCGGATGTCGTCCTCGCCTGCTGCGGGGACACGCCGACGCTCGAGACGCTTGCCGCGGTGGACCTCCTTCGCCGGCATCTCCCCGACCTCCGGGTCCGCGTCGTGAACGTCGTCGACCTGATGCGCCTCCAGCCGGACACCGAACACCCGCACGGCCTCTCCGACCGGGAGTTCGACGCTCTGTTCACGACCGACCGTCCGGTCATCTTCGCCCACCACGGATATCCATGGCTCATCCACCGCCTCGCCTATCGACGGACGAACCACGCCAACCTCCACGTTCGCGGCTACAAGGAGGAGGGCACCGTGACGACGCCTTTCGACATGGTCATGCGGAACGATCTCGATCGTTTCCACCTCGTGATGGATGTCATCGACCGGGTTCCGGGCCTGGGCTCGCATGCGGCAGCGCTGCGTCAGCAGATGGTCGATACCCGCATCGAGACCAGGGCGTACACCCGCGAGCACGGCGACGACCCGGCGGAGATCCGCGACTGGACCTGGCCCCACTGAGCCACGTCGGCGTGCGCGTCCTCGTTCTCAACCCTGGTTCGAGCTCGCTCAAGGTCTCGGTCCTTCAACCGCCTGACCGCGAACTCCTCGCGAGCGCAACGCTCGACTGGGGCGCGGATGCCACCCGGTCGTCCGGCCGGGCGTCCGCGGTACCGGCGGTCCTCGACGCCATCGAGACGGCCGGCGTGGCCTTGTCCTCGATCGACGCCGTCGGGTACCGCGTCGTCCACGGTGGGAGCCGCTTCACCCAGCCGACCCTGATCGACGACGCGGTCGTCGACGCGATCGACGAGCTGGCCAGCTTCGCTCCCCTCCACAACCGCATCGCCGCCGAGACGATCCGAGGGTTCCGCGAGAGGCTCCCCGGCCGCCCCCACATCGCCGCCTTCGACACTGCGTTCCATGCGAGCCTGCCGCCTGCCGGCTACCGCTATCCGGTGCCTGGCGAGTGGTTCCGAGATTGGGGCATCCGACGATTCGGATTTCACGGCCTGTCGGTTGCATGGTCGGTTGAGCGTGCGGCCGAGCTGCTCGGCCGACGGGCCGACAGTCTTCGGCTGGTCGTGGCCCACCTGGGCAGCGGCTGCTCTGTCACGGCGGTCGACGCCGGAAGCTCCGCTGACACCTCGATGGGGATGACGCCGCTCGAGGGGCTGATGATGGGAACCCGCGCCGGGTCGATCGACCCGGGCGTCATCCTCGACCTCCTCCGGCACGACCGCCTTACCCTGTCTCAGCTCGCGGACCTGCTGGATCACGGTTCGGGCCTGCTCGGTGTATCGGGCAGGTCGGCTGATGTTCGCGAACTCCTCGCCGCCGAGGCAGCGGGCGACGAGGCGGCTGCCCTGGCCCTCGACCTGTTCGTGCGTCGGGCGGCGGCCGGGATCGCGGCGAGCGCAAGCGTCCTCCCGGTTCTCGATGGCGTTGTCTTCACCGGCGGCATCGGGGAGCACTCCGGGCCGATCCGGAAGCGGATCGCGGAGCGTCTGGCGGTCCTGGGCATTCGAGACGTCACCGATGAGACCGTGCCGACAGACGCTGTCCTGGGGGAGCGCGGCGATCGACCGGTTGTCATGAGGATCGCGGCCCGTGAGGATGTGGTGATCGCGGACAGTGTGCGCAAGCTCCTCGACGTCAGTCAGTAGCTCGATCCTGCCGACGCCGCAAGGACTGGCGCCGGGCTTACTCGATGCCCAGCTCCTGCAGGTGGTGGCTTCGTGCATACCGGTCGAGCAGGTCGTTCGGAGCCCGCTCGAGGGCGCGGCCTACGGACGAAGCGAGGACCTGGATCGCGGCGTCCGATGCCTCCTGCAACGGTGCAGCGATCGCCTCGCGAATCCACTCCCTGTCCTCGGCAAGCGGCAGATCGCGCGGACCAAACTCGAGGCCATCGACCACGGCCGCGTAGAGCGCCTTCGCGACCTTGTCTCGCGCGTATTCGCTCGCGATGTTTCGGGCGACGAGCCGAAAAC